>DATNPK010000096.1:0-300000 GCA_036703275.1 Coleofasciculaceae cyanobacterium
GATTATCCATATGGTTATAGTCCAAAGGGAGAAAGATGTTATGCACTTAAATCTGGAAAGAGAAAAGAGAGAGTTAGTTGGGTTGCCGCATTAAAAGAAGGAAAAGTATTTGCTCCATTAACTTTTGAGGGGTCATGCAATCGAGATTTATTTGAAACATGGCTGGAAAAAAGTTTGATTCCTCAACTTCAACCAGGGGATATCATTATTATTGACAATGCTACTTTTCACAAAGGACAAAATATTCAAGAAATAGTAGAAGAGGTGGGATGTCCTAAAGGACGACGCGAAGCTAGTGGTTTACCATACCGCTTCGCGACGCGTAGGACGCGGAGCTAATCCTTTAGGGCTAGTCCTTTAGGGCATATGAAATTTGGTATCTACCTCCCTATTCTCCTGATTTGAACAAGATAGAGCGTTGGTGGTCTGTTCTCAAAACTTGGATGAAGCAAAGAGTCAAGGAATTTGAAACTGTTCGAGAATGTGTTGATACAGCTTTCAAAAAATGTCAAACACGTATATGCGTAACGCTATACAAGCTTAAACTCTCTGGGATTCGTTGTCATGACTCTCTACTGCTAGAACTTAATTACGATCGCAGTTACTTCTCGCCAGAAGCTATTGAGAGTATTGCTAGGCAGTTTCAAACTTTGTTAGAAGATGCCATACAGCATCCAGAGTCAAGGATAGAGCAATTATCTATTTTGCCTCTGAGCGATCGGCATAAAATTCTCCAAGAGTTTAATCAAACTGCAAAAGACTATCCCCAAAACAAATCTATTCAGCAACTATTTGAGGAGCAGGTACAAAAAACTCCCAATGACATGGCGATTATTTTTGAGGAGCAGCAGTTAACCTATGCCCAACTCAATCAGCAAGCCAATCAATTAGCCCATCACTTGCGAAAGAAGGGAGTTAAACCCGAAGTTTTGGTGGGATTGTACTTAGTAAAAATCCTCTTTAGCCATTGTCGGGCTTTTAGGCATTCTCAAAGCAGGTGGCGCATACTTACCCTAGATGCCAATCTGCCTACAGAAGCCTTGAGGGAGCGCTTAGAAGATACTCAGATAATCTTAACTCAGCAAAATTTAGTTTCTAATTTACCTCAATCTACTAGAGAAATAATTTGTCTAGATGCAGACTGGGAAAAAATAGAGAGTGAAAACGATCTTAATCTAATCAACGCCACAACCAAAGAAAATTTGGCATATGTCTTGTTTACTTCTGGTTCGACTGGAAAACCCAAAGGAGTAGCTATTGAGCAGCAACAACTCCTCAATTATTACTATGCTGTTGCCGACAGGTTTAATTTAGAAGAGAACAAAAGTTTTGCTCTGGTTTCTTCCCTCGCAGCCGATTTAGGGAATACCGTTGTCTTCCCTGCTTTGTTAACTGGTGGTTGTCTGCATCTTATCTCGCGCGAAAGAGCAACCAATCCCGAAGCATTTGCTGATTATAGCGCTCGCTATTCCCTAGACTGTCTTAAAATCGTTCCCTCGCACTTAAATGCTTTACTTAAGTGCGACCAACCCAGAGAAAATATTGCCCAAAAAATGCTTAATCTTGGGTGGAGAAACCTTAAGCTGGCGATTAGTCCATAAAGTTCAACAGTATCAACCAAAATGCCAAATTTTCAACCACTATGGTCCTACAGAAACCACTGTCGGAGTTTGTACTTTTGCCATTTCCCCAGAAACAAATATTTCTGCATCCGCAACAGTACCTTTAGGAAAACCTTTAGTTAATACTCAAATTTACTTACTCGATCGCAGTTTACAACCAGTACCCATCGGTGTACCAGGAGAACTCTATATTGGGGGCAAAAATCTCGCACGGGGCTATTTTAACCAACCAGAATTAACTGCTGAAAAATTTATTAAGTTTCAGTCCCATTTGAAGGCAAGTGAGCAAAGATTATATAAAACTGGAGATAAAGCACGTTATTTAGAAGATGGTAATTTAGAATTCTTAGGCAGAATCGACCGTCAAGTTAAAATTCGGGGTTATAGGATTGAATTAGGTCAAATAGAGTCCACATTACAACAACATCCTAGTATTAAAGATGCGGTCGTCACAGTTACAGTTGACAAGTGCGATCGTAAACGTCTTGTTGCTTATATCGTCAAAGATCAACAGCAGAGATTAACTGACGAAGACTTACAAAATTTTCTCAGTCAGAAATTTTACCAGACTATATGATTCCCCCTGTCTGGGTACAATTAAAGGCTTTACCTCTGACCCTTAATGGCAAGGTAGATCGACAAGCATTACCAGCACCAGAGTCAGTAAAACCCACTTCAAGCAAGAATTTTATTTCTCCGCGTAATCCGACAGAGACAGTCCTAGCAGATATTTGGGCGCAGGTATTAGAAATTGAACGAGTCAGCATTGATGATAATTTCTTTGAGCTTGGGGGAGACTCAATTTTAAGTATTCAAATCGTCGCCAAAGTTAATCAAGCTGGTCTACAAGCTACCCCCAAACAAATTTTTGAATATCTTACCGTCGCTAGTTTAGCAGTAGAGGTAACTACTAAAGATGCTTCATCAGAGATTGGCTTAACCTCCCCAAAAAATAATAGTTATGAACTCTTATTACCAGAATTAAAAGATAAAATTCCATCCAATCTTATAGATTCAATTGTAGACATCTATGAACTGACACCCATACAAAAAGGAATCCTGTTTCACAGCTTATATGATTCGCAAAACGGACTGTACTTATTCCAAACCACATTTACTGTAAAAGCATTGCTTGATATTGATGCTTTTGCTGAAGCTTGGCAACAAGTAGTACAAAGACACATTATCTTACGCACAGGTTTCTATTAGAAAGATGTGTCACAACCGCTACAAGTTGTTTATCAACAAGTAACTGTTCCCTTAGAACATTATGATTGGCGAGAAATTGAGGTCGAGCAACAGCAAGAACAATTGAACTCTTTTTTAAACAGCGATCGCGCTAATGGCTTTGATCTAGAGAAACCCTGTCCGATGCGCTTGACTTTATTCCGCCTCGCTGATGACGCCTACGAAGTGGTTTGGACTAGACACTTTATTGTAGCAGATGGTTTGACAATTTTACTACTTCTGAGTGAAGTCGCACAAATTTATCAAGCTATATGTGAACAACAGTCATTTTAAATAATCGCCTAATTTAATCACCAAATTTAAAAGATCTCATGAAAATTTCTGAACAGTACGAATCAAATGTTAGAAGTTACTGCCGTAGCTTTCCTACTATATTTAACAAAGCTAAAAAATCAATTATTTATTCTGAATCTCAGGAATACATCGACTTTTTAGCAGGGGCAGGAGCATTAAACTACGGACATAACAACGATTACATCAAACAAAAAGTAATAGATTACTTAAATGCTGATGCGATCGCTCATGGTTTGGATTTTTATACTGCCGCTAAAGAAAAATTTATCGCCAAATTTCATAGTTCTATCCTGTCACCAAGAAAACTAGACTATCGTTTACAATTTTGTGGATCCACAGGAACAAATGCGGTGGAAGCTGCCTTGAAACTAGCGAGAAAAGTCAAACAAAGAACGGGAATATTTTCCTTTATGGGGGCATTCCATGGCATGATATCAGGCAGTTTATCAATTACAGGTAATAAAGAAATTCGGGCTGGTATCTCTGGTATTGCTAATGACGTTACCTTTATGCCTTATTCCCACGGCAAAATGGCAAATTTTGATACTCTGGAATATTTAGAATCTGTACTCGATGATTCTCATTCAGGTATCGCTAAACCAGCAGCAATTATTTTTGAACCCGTACAAGCAGAAGGAGGAATTATTGTTGCCCCCAGACAATGGATGCAAGAATTAAGAGCTTTGTGCGATCGGCACGATATTTTATTAATCTGTGATGATATTCAAGTTGGTTGTGGTCGTACTGGGTCTTTTTTCTCCTTTGAAAGAGCAAATATAGTTCCCGATCTAGTTATTCTTTCTAAATCTATTAGTGGTTATGGTTTTCCTATGTCATTAGTCTTAATTAAACCAGAACTAGATATCTGGAAAGCAGGTGAACATACAGAAACTTTTCGAGGAAATCAATTAGCATTTGTGGGGCAACTGCTGCACTTGAATACCGAGAAAACATCGATATAGAAAAAAAAGTTAAACGAAAATAATTCTTCTTGGAAAACTTTTTAAATCAAAAAATCAAACCAATAGATGATCAAATAAAAATAACCGGAATTGGGATGATTTGGGGCATCGATCTTAGTAAATTTAATAATCCAAGTCTAGTCAAAAATATAGGCAATTGCTGTTTTGACCGAGGATTAATTATTGAACGAGTCGGCAGAGAGGATACCGTTCTCAAGATTTTACCCCCTTTGAATATTGAAATGTCGATTTTGCAACAGGGTTGTTCAATAATTCAAGAAGTTCTAATTGATTGTTTAACTAAAGATATTTAAGCAACAAACTGTTGAATTATTTAGTAAATATTATCTTAATGCCTTAATAGCTAATATCAATAATGTTGACAATTGTCAAATAGCCGATCTGAGCTTAATTACTGAAGGCGATCGCACTCAGATTTTACAAGAGTTTAATCATAATAGTCGAGAGTATCCAGTTACCAAAACTATCGATCATTTATTTGAAACACAAGTAAATAGCACATCCGATCGCATTGCAGTCAGCTATAAAAATAATCATTTAACCTATCAACAACTGAACCAGAAAGCGAATCAATTAGCGAGATTACTTCAGCGATTAAAGATCCAGCCAGGAGAATTTATCGCTGTTATTAAAGCCAGAGATATTAATTTTTTAATCTCAATTCTGGCAATTTTAAAAGTAGGCGGGGTTTATATACCGATTGATAGTACTTATCCACCTGAAAGAATTAAACACATGGTTACGGATAGTCAAGTGAAGATTATTTTAACCGATGCAGCTAGTAAAGAATTTTTAAACGAATTAATTGTAGATTGTCCCGAAGTAAAGCATCTGGTTTGTTTAAATGGAGAAGAAGTAGGGGCGCAAACCTTGCGCCCAGGAAATAAAGAACACAAAGTAGAGATTAATGATTTCAGGTTTTCTTCAGTAGGAGAAAATTTCGATAATCTTAATTTAGAGAGAGCAGGAACAGATTTAGCATATACCATCTACACTTCAGGTTCTACGGGATTGCCCAAAGGAGCGATGATAAGACATGGTTGGGCGATTAATCATATTTTTGCTCAATTTGAGGCTTTAAACTTAACCCAAGATTTTACTTTCCTTCAAAGTGCGCCTGCTTCTTCTGATATTTCCGTCTGGCAATTTCTCGCACCTATCCTTATTGGGGATAAGACTATTGTTGTCGATACGGAAACCACCTGTGATCCTCTCCAGCTATTTCAAACCATTCAACAATCAAAAATCACTTTGCTCGAATTAGTACCAGCGCTACTTAAAGGGTTACTAGAGTATATTTCCCATTTAGCTCCTGAAGTTAGAAAATTACCATGTCTGCAATGGATGATGGTAACAGGAGAGTCGGTTTCAGTAACTTTAGTCAATGATTGGCTCAAGTTATATCCTACTATCCCAATTGTTAATGCTTATGGCCCAAGCGAAGCTAGTGACAATATTACTCAAGCAATTATTAAGCAACCCTTACCAGCCAACCAACGCACAGTTCCACATTGGCAAATCATTAGCCAACCTGAATTTATATGTTCTAGACAGGGATTTAAAATTATTACCTATCGGCGTACCAGGGGAAATATGCGTATCTGGTTATGGAGTTGGTGTAGGTTATTGGCAAAACGAAGAAAAAACCCAAGCTAATTTTGTTCCCAATCCTTTTCCTGAAACAGCCAAACTCTTACCAGGAGTAGAAATAGATTTACTTTATAAAAGAGATTTAGGGCGATGGTTAGATGACGGCAGGATAGAATATCTCGGTAAAATTGATAATCAAGTTAAAATTCGCGGATTTCGGATTGAATTGGGAGAAATTGAAGCAGTTTTAAGTCAACATCCAGAGATTGAAGCCGCAGTTGCGATCGCTCTAGAAGATGATTCAAGAGATAAAACGTTAGTAGCCTATGTCGTACCTAAAAATATCGGTCTGGTAAATAATAGTGAACTCATTCTACAGCTACGCCAGTTTCTCGAAGCAAGATTACCCCAGCAGATGATTCCCTCCGCTTTAATGGCTTTACACGCCTTACCACTAAGCCCAAGTGGCAAAATAGATAAACGAGCATTACCTGAAATTCAAGATGCCCCCAAAGAATTTATCCCACCCCAGACATTGACCGAAAAAACTATAGCAACTATTTGACAAGAGGTATTAAAGCGAGCGCAAATTAGCTTAGACGATGACTTTTTCGCTCTGGGGGGACACTCTCTGTTAGCTACCCAAGTTATTTCACGCTTAAGGGAGCAATACCCACAAGAAATACCTTTACGTAGTTTATTTGAAGAGACAACAGTAGCTAAATTAGCTACTTATCTTGACAGGATGCAAAGCCTACAACAATTACAGACTATCCCCACGGATCTAGCAAACGATCGCGAGGAAATTGAACTATGAAAACCATCAACGAGTTATTATCCCATCTTAATAGTTTAGATGTCAAACTCTGGACTGAAGACATCCCAGGAGATACTTCCGAGGTGCGCTTGCGCTGCAATGCTCCGAAAGACGTACTTACACCAGACTTAAAAAGCGAACTAGCACAACGTAAAGCAGAAATTTTAGAGTTTCTGCTTCAGCTTAACCTGTCTTCAACTGCGATCAAACCCGTTTCCCGAACTGATAATATCTCTCTATCCTTTGCTCAACAACGGTTATGGTTTGTCGATCGCTTAGAACCAGGGAATCCTTTTTATAATCAACCCGCTGCTTTACGTTTAACTGGTGAGCTTCAAATTGACATCCTAGAACAGAGTTTGCAGGAAATTATTAGACGACATGAAATTTTAAGAACCACATTTACCACCGTCGCAAGACAAACCGTTCAAGTTATTAAGTCAGAAGTTAATTTTCAGCTTCTAGTCATCGATATAAGTAATTTATCACCAATCGAAAAAGAAGCAAAAGTTAAACAACTAGCACCACAAGAAGCGCGATATCCATTCGACTTAGAACGAGACTTATTACTGCGAGTTAAACTGCTAAAATGCGATCGTCAAGAACATATAATTCTATTTACTACTCACCATATCGTCTCTGATGGCTGGTCAACAGGCATTTTAATTCAAGAAATAGCTACTCTCTATCAAGCATTTCTGGCAGGAAAACCATCCCCATTACCAGAACTTCCAATTCAATATGTTGACTTTGCTCTGTGGCAACGAGATTATTTGCAAGGAGAAACACTAGAGACTCAAAAAAATTATTGGCTCCAGCAATTAGAAAACGCTCCTAAAATTTTAGAACTACCTACAGACCATCCAAGACCAGCAACTCAAACTTTTCGAGGTGCAAAATACTCATTTAACTTATCTCAAGAATTATCCGCAGCTTTAAATAAATTGAGTCAGCAGCAGGGAAGTACCCTTTTTATGACTCTTCTAGCAGCATTCGAGACAATGCTATGGCGTTATACAGGACAAGAAGATATTGTAGTCGGTACTACCATTGCCAATCGTAACCGAGCAGAAATAGAAGGGTTAATCGGGTTTTTCGTTAATACCTTAGTGTTGAGAACTAGTTTGACGGGAGAACCGAGTTTTGAAGAATTACTCAAGCGAGTGCGAGAAGTAGCATTAGGAGCTTATGCCCATCAGGATTTGCCTTTTGAATTGTTGGTTGAGCAATTACGACCAGAGCGACACTTAAGCTATACACCACTTTTTCAAGTAATGTTTGTGCTTCAGAATGCTCCAATGTCGGCATTAGAGTTACCTGGTTTGACTTTGAGCACATTGGAAGGTGAAAGTGATACTTCTACTTCTAAGTTCGATCTAACTCTATATATGACAGAAACCGAGTCTGGATTAGAGGGATGTTTTGAATATAATACTGACCTATTTGAGCCTACAACTATTACTCGAATGGTAGGACATTTACAGACAATGCTTGAGGCAATTGTTGCTAATCCGCAACAGCGTTTGTCAGAACTACCATTCTTAACTAAACCAAAACAGCAGCAGTTATTAGTCGAATGGAATAACACTCAGGTAAATTATTCTCAAGATCAATGCCTACATCAACTATTTGAAGCCCAGGTAGAGAAAACACCTGATGCGATCGCAGTTGTTTTTGAAGATGAAGCATTGACCTATACACAATTAAATCAAAAAGCCAATCAACTAGCGCATTATTTAAAGTCTCTCGAAGTTGCTTCGGGAGTGCTGGTGGGCATCTGTATTGAACCATCCTTAGAACAAGTGGTGAGCTTGCTGGGTATTCTCAAAGCTTAGATCCCAACTATCCGCAAGAAAGACTGGCATTCATGCTGGAAGATTGCAATGTGCGTATCATATTGACGAAGTCAGAGGAGTTGCGCGAGCTTGCATCGCCCAAAGCTCTGACTTGGCAATCTCTGACCGAAAAGATTTCTTCTCAACAAGCCCATATCGTCTGTCTGAATAGGGATAAAGATGCCATTGCTAGAGAAAGTGTTGCCAATTTAAATTATCAAACACCACTGGATGATCTGGCATATGCCATCTATACATCAGGCTCTACTGGAAGACCTAAAGCCGTTCTCGGAAAAATTCGCGGCATTGTCAATCGCCTGCATTGGATCTGGGAAACTATACCATTTACAGCAGATGAGGTTTGCTGTCAAAAAACATCCATCAATTTTGTCGACCATGTCGCGGAGATATTTTCTCCTCTTCTCAAAGGAATTCCTCTGGTAATCGTTCCCGATAATGTACGGAGCGATATCCCCCAGCTAATGAGCTTGTTAAGCGATAAAAAAATAACTAGAATTGTTCTCGTTCCATCATTGCTAAGAGTAATACTGAACAGTGCGCCCCAACAACTGTCACAACTTCAACATCTTAAATATGTCTTTTGTAGCGGGGAAGCCCTGCCATTAAAGTTGGCTGAAACATTTCACCAGAAACTCAGTTCAGCCAGATTGTTCAATTTTTATGGCTCTTCAGAAATTGCTGCTGATGTTACCTGCTTTGAAGTTAATTTTTGGGAAACACGCCAAAGAATACTGCAATATTTCAAGCCAGAAGTTGTTCGTGGTGCATCTGAAGATCGGGTTCTTGGGGTTTATCAAAAACCTTTTACCAAGCCTGGCGTAAGTCCAGAAATGCTGGCTACAAAATTTCAACGGAGCGAGTTGCCTTTACATCCGATAACAGTTGACGATTATCACGATAGATTTACCCAAGAGGTACTTCCATACGCGATCGATACAGCATCTCCTACATTTATTGGGCATATGACATCGGCTTTGCCCGATTTTATGCACGATATGAGCAAGATTATCTCGCGATTAAACCAAAATCTAGTCAAAATCGAAACATCAAAGTCTTTGATCTTTTTGGAACGAGAGGCGATCGCCATGCTGCATCGTCTTGTTTACAGCTTTTCAGGTAAATTTTACACGGAAAATATTCAGCAGAAAAATTACAATCTGGGGATTATTACAACTGGCGGTACAACGGCAAACATTAGTGCCTTATTATGTGCGCGAAATTCAGGATTGTTAACCAAAGAAAAGTCTGGTGAGTTATCAAAAGAAAGCCTTTACAAAGTTCTGAGTCACAAAGGATATCAAGATATTGTTATCATTGGCTCTCGGCTAATGCATTACTCTCTCAATAAGGCAGCTTCCATATTAGGTCTGGGGACAGACAATATTGTTTTTATTGACAGTAATGATGACGCAAATTTAAATCTCAATCTGCTGGAAGCAAAAATCCGCGAGTGCAGAAGAAATAAGCTCTACATCCTGGCACTTGTGGGCATCCCTGGAACAACAGAAACTGGTGAAATCGATCCTTTATGGGAAATGGGCGAAATCGCCCAGGAATTCGGCATTCATTTTCATGTGGATGGTGCTTGGGGTGGTGCGACGATATTTTCCGATAAGCATAAAGGAAAATTAAAAGGAATTGAGCGAGCTGATTCTATAACTATTTGTGGTCATAAACAGTTATATCTACCTCAAGGTATCAGTGTTTGTCTGTTTAAAGATCCGCAGATGTTAAACTCTGCGGCAACCACAGCTCGTTACCAAGCTCAGCAAGATACATTTGATGTGGGACGATTCACAATTGAGGGATCACGCTCAGCGATTTCGTTGTGCTTACACAGTGCGCTTCATATTATCGGCAAAAGGGGATACGAGATCCTAATTAACAATGGCATAGAGAAAGCCCAATATTTTTCCAGACTTATAGAATTACTTAAACCGTTTGAACTTTTAATGCCACCAGCTTTGAATATCGTTAATTATCGATATATTCCTAATGATTTAAGAGTAAAAGCACAACAAAAATCTTTGAGTGGCGATGACATCCAAAGAATTAATCAACTCAATACACAGATACAAAGAGAACAATTTGAACAGGGAATGATATCTAAGACTACTTTGATGGACACTGCCTATGGCAAAGACCAAGAAATTGTTGTATTTAGGGCTGTTTTGTCCAATCCAAATACAACCGCTACAGATTTGCAAACTGTTCTTGAAGATCAATTGAGAATCGCCAATCAAATTGAAACAAGAAGTAACGATGAATCGAATGGTATAAAAGATCTCTCAGTTCAAGGAATTGGCTCGGATGATAGGGAAACTGCTGTCGTGCAAAAAGAAGCAATACATTTGCGGTTAGCGGACGATCTAAAAGCGGATTTAAAGAATATCTCCAAAAAAATACGGTTTCAATTGGAAAACCGATTGCCAACACACAAATATATATTTTGGACAAATATGGCAATCTTCTACCGCCGGGTATTACGGGGGAGCTATATGTAGGGGGAGATGGACTGGCACAAGGGTATTTAAATATGCCTGAGTTAACCCAGGAAAAGTTTATCCTCAATCCGTTTATTAAAGACAACGGTAAAACTAAAAAAGCAAAAGAAGCAAGATTGTATCGGACTGGAGACTTAGCCCGCTGGCTGCCAAATGGTCATATCGAATTTCTAGGACGCATCGATCACCAAGTGAAGGTTCGCGGTTTTCGCATCGAATTGGGAGAAATTGAAGCTGTTGTCAGCCAGCACCCAGCAGTCCGAGAAGCTGTAGTATTAGTCAGGGAAGACTCAGTAGATTCTCAACAAATAGTCGCTTATGTAGTTGCTCAACAAGAGCAAACTCTGACGATTACAGAACTACGGGAATTTTTGGAATCAAAGTTACCAAACTACATGATTCCCAATGCTTTGCTTTTATTAGAGGCGCTACCATTAACACCTAATGGCAAAGTTGACCGTAAAGCACTACCTGTACCCGACCAAGTACGTCCTGAATTGGAAGCAGTTTATCTAGCACCTCAAACTGAGGTAGAAAAAACTATTGCTGATATTTGGCAAGAAGTTCTTGGTATTGAAGACGTTGGTATTCACGATAATTTCTTTTAACTAGGCGGTCATTCACTGCTTTTGGTTCAAGTTCATAGTAAGTTGCAAAAAATATTTCAGCAACTTTCATTAGTTGATGTTTTTCAATATCCAACCATCAACTATTTAGCTAAATATTTAACTAAGTTACAGAAAAAAACACAAGTTGTTCGAGAAAATGTTCGTCAAAATAAAAGTCGCACGGCTTCAATGAATCGTCGAAAACAAGCTCGACAAAATTATCAGACTACAAAGTATCAATCAAATAAAGAATAAAGTTTATTCATTCATTTGATGAAACGCTCTGCTCATAAACTATAAAACGTCAAGCAAAATTTACCAAAAAGCACTGTAAATGGACATAGAAAATAATTTAGTTGATAGCTTTCATGATAAAGATGAAATGGCTATTATCGGTATGGCAGGTCGTTTTCCTGGTGCAAATAACGTCAATATTTTTTGGCAAAATCTGCAAAATAGTATAGAGTCAATTTCTTTTTTTACTGATGAAGAATTATTATCTACAGGAGTAGAACCCACACTATTGAGTGACCATCGATATGTGAAAGCGGGTACTGTATTAAAAGATATAGAACTATTTGATGCTTCATTTTTCGGTTTAACTCCTAAAGATGCAGAAATTACAGACCCGCAACACCGTATTTTCATGGAATGTGCTTGGTCAGCTTTACAAGATGCTGGTTATGATTCGGCAACTTATACTGGTCAAATAGGTCTTTTTGCTGGTACTACCGTCAGTAATTATTTATTATCAAATTTATATCCTAATCAAGATTTTATAAAATCAGCTGGCGCGTTCCCCATTTTTATAGGCAATGATAAAGACCATCTAACTACACAAATTTCTTATAAGTTAAATCTTAAAGGACCAAGTGTAAATGTTCAGACCACCTGCTCTACATCATTGGTGGCAGTTCACTTAGCCTCTCAAAGTTTATTAAATGGAGAAAGCGATATTGCACTTGCAGGTGGTGTTTCGATACAAGTTCCCCAAAAAACTGGTTATTTGTATCAAGAAGGAGAGATTAATTCTCCTGACGGACATTGCCGAGCCTTTGATGCTCAAGCTCAAGGAACTATTTTCGGTAGCGGTTCGGGTGTGGTGGTCTTGAAGCGATTGTCAGACGCTGTTGTTGATGGCGATCGCATTCATGCGGTAATCAAAGCTTCAGCTATCAATAATGATGGTTCTTTGAAGGTTGGATACACTGCTCCCAGTGTTGATGGTCAAACAGAGGTAATTTTAGAAGCACTAGCTTTGGCTGAAGTTGAACCAGAAACCATTAGCTATATCGAAGCTCATGGAACAGGAACCCCTTTAGGAGATCCGATTGAAATCGCGGCTCTCACACAAGCGTTCCGTACCAGAACAAATAAAAAAGGTTTTTAGCGCGATCGGGTCAGTCAAAACTAATATTGGGCATTTGGATGCAGCAGCGGGGGTAACAGGATTAATTAAAACTGTACTAGCACTAAAAAACAGACAAATACCTTCCAGTTTGCACTTTCAAGAACCAAATCCCCAAATAGATTTCGCCAATAGTCCCTTTTACGTTAATCATAAGTTATCAGAGTGGAAAACTAACGGGACACCTCGCAGAGCAGGTGTAAGTTCTTTTGGCATTGGTGGAACTAATGCCCATGTAATCTTAGAAGAAGCTCCCATGATTGAAGCTTCTGATGCTTCCCGTCCTTACCAATTATTGTTACTCTCAGCCAAAACCAGCACAGCTTTAGATACTGCAACAGCACAACTGCACACTTATTTTGAGCAAAACCCCGATATTAACCTACCTGATGCAGCTTATACCTTACAAGTAGGTCGCCGGGATTTTGACTATCGCCGTGTAGTAATTTGCCAAGACCTAAATGATGCGGTGGAATCCCTTCACAGTCAAGACCCTCAAACTATTTTGAGTCACCATCATAAGTCAAATCACTGTCAGGTTATCTTCATGTTTTCAGGACAAGGCTCGCAATATACAAACATGGGGAGAGAACTGTATGAAGTAGAACCAACATTTACAGAACATGTAGATATCTGCGCCGAAATTTTGCGATCGCACCTTGGTCTTGATATCCGTTCTCTACTTTACCCCAAGCACGAAGAGATTGAAACCGCTTCTAAACAACTTCAGCAAACAGCTCTCACCCAACCTGCTTTATTTGTTACAGAGTATGCTTTAGCTCAGTTATTTTTATCTTGGGGAGTGTGCCCACAAGCAATGATTGGTCATAGTATTGGGGAATATGTCGCCGCAACTATTTCAGGTGTATTTTCTTTGGAAGATGCCTTAAAAACTGTGGCAAAAAGGGGACAGTTAATGCAACAAGTACCCCCAGGAAGTATGTTGGCAATTAAGCTTCCAGAAAAAGAGGTGTAGTTGTTGCTCGATAGAAACCAGTTGCCTCAACAATCCTTACAAATTGCAGTAGTTAACAGTCCATCTTCCTGTGTAGTTTCTGGAACAAACCAAGCCGTTGTAGCCTTAGAAAAGCAATTATCTTCTCAAGAAGTTCAATGTCGGCTGTTGCATACATCTCATGCTTTTCATTCTGTGATGATGGAACCTATCCTAAAAGCATTTAGCGAGGTATTCAAAACAGTCAAACTGAATGTACCACATATACGCTTTATTTCTAACGTAACTGGTGATTGGATTACTGAAAAACAAGCTACAAATCCAGATTACTGGTGCCAACATTTACGAAAAACTGTAAGATTCTCGGATGGTATGTCCCAATTAGTACAGCAGTTTGAAGGTGTTTTTCTTGAAGTAGGACCGGAAAGAACTTTAAGCACATTGACGAGACAGCATTTAGATAGAAATACTCAGCAACAGATATTAACATCTTTACCTCATGTCAAAGAGCAACAATCAGATGTTCGCTTTTTATTGCAAACATTAGGTTTGTTATGGCTTAGAGGTGTAGAAATAGATTGGTCGAAGTTTTATACTCATGAGCATCGTCATCGTTTGCCTTTGCCAACTTATCCTTTTGAACGACAAAGATACTGGATTGATGCTAAATCCCCTTCACCTTCTATAGATCAAAAATTAACAGCATCAGACAATAAACAAGATATCGCTAACTGGTTTTATGTGCCTTCATGGAAACGTTCTTTACTGTCTAATTCTCCCTCTAGTCAAATACAATCTAAATCAGAAAATTGGCTGTTTTTTATAGATGATCTAGAAATAGGCAAGCAATTAGTTGACGTATTTGGGAGTCAAGATAAAATGTTATTACTGTAAAGAAAGGAGAACAGTTTAGCAAATTAAGTGAAGACATTTATACAATAAATCCATTTAGAAGGGAAGATTACGATACTCTAATTAAAAAATTAGAATTATCAGGTCAAAAACTAGAACAAATTGCTTATTTATGGAGCGTAAGTCATGATGAAACAAATCAATTAGGAAAATATTTAGAATTCAATAGTTTATTATTTCTCACCCAAAGCCTGAGTAAGCTAAAAATGAATAATAGCTTACGAATTTCGGTTATATCAAACAACATTCAAGATGTTAATGGTAATGAAAAACTCGACCCAGAGAAATCAGCAATATTAGTCTTGTGTAAAGTCATTCCGCAAGAGTATCCTAATATTAGCTGTAAGTGTATTAATATTGTTTTAACTAACCTCACAGACACACAAGAAAGACCAAAATATCATCAAAGTATTATTGACCAACTTTTGATTGAGTTAACTTCTGTATCCTCAGATAATGTCGTTGTTTATCGCGATCGCTACCGTTGGATACAAACATTTGAACCAGTTAGATTAGAATTAGTTGTTGACGAAAAAATACCTTTAAGAAAACAAGGCGTTTACCTATTTCCTGGAGGACTAGAAAGTATTGAAGTTGTGCTTGCAGAATACTTAGCAAAAACTTTTCAAGCGAAACTCATATTTATTGAGGATTCTACATTCCCAGAAAAAGATGATTTCTCACAATGGCTTGAAACTTATACTAAAGATGATGAAGTGAGTTACAAAATTCAACAATTATTAGCATTAAAAAATAATGGGGCAAAAGTTTTAGTACTGCGTACAGATAAAACTAATTATGAGCAAATGTATCAAATCCTTGCCACTGAAAATATTGGACAAATTAACGGGGTTATTTGTTCAACTGAAATAAAGCGCAAACATATATTTGCTTCCATTCCAGAAATTACAACCACCAAATTAGAAAATAATTTAAAATTACAACCTCGTAAAATTTTAGTATTAGAACGAGTATTACAGAATAAAAACTTGGACTTTTGTCTAGTGTTTTCTTATTTATCTTCTATTTTAGGAGGATTTGGATTAGGTTTATATTCAGCAAGTAAGCAGTTAACAAATACTTTTATTAACCGACACAATCACGATAATTGTTTACCATGCTATATTATAGATTGGGATAAATTAGAACTGAATGGAAATTAGAAACAAACAACGCTAGAGCAAGTATCTGGTTCAAAATTAGCTATTACCTCAACAGAAATAATAGAAGTATTCAAACGAATATTTTCTTTAAATTTAGGTGCGCAAATTATTCTTTTAACGGTAAATATAACTACGAGTAAAAATCAAATATTTAACCTGAATAAGAAAGAAAATGCACAATCTAATAATCAATTAGATTTAGGTTCGCATTACTCTAGACCTGGCCTTAGTATATTCCTATGTTGCTCACACAAATAATTTAGAAAAACAAATTACGGAAATATGGCAAGAAGTACTTGGAATTGCAGAAATTGGTATGTAATCCCCTAGATCTCTGGCTAGAAAGAGAATCAAAAAATCCAAGATTATGAGAAATTTGAGCAATTTGTAAAGCAACATCAGGACAAGACACAACGTCAAATAGCAGAGTCGTGGGGAGAAAATCTGACTCAGCAAAACGTAAGTGATGGAATCAAAATATTGTCGATGCGGTGGCATTTGAATTGACAATATGTTGTCAATATAACTCGTAAGAAAGCCACTAACCTGAGGCCACACCCAACCACCGCCGAACAGTTCGACTCGAGTAACCCGCGATTTATCGCCGACAGATTTACGCTCCTCGCCCAGATGCGTGAGGAAGCTCCAGTAACATTCCTGCCCGCACTTAATGAGTTTAATACTTTCAAAATAGAAATAACGTAATTATTCACTCTCATGCAAAATCAAGAACAAGCTGTAGTCTTCGACAAAGAATGCGCCTCTACCTAAGACGAAAGAGCGGCTAAACTTGCTCCGTTGCGTGACACACCTCATTTCAAGTTCTGTGGAAAATCTGATTAGTGAATAATACTGATGTTTGCCGTAATTGTTGGATTCGGTTACTTAGTTGCCAATACCGTCAACATCGGAATTAACCCCAATATTCCCCGGTTACTCCTTTACAGAGCAATAAGTGGCTCATATCATTTAGTTGGTATTTTGATGGTTAGCATTATTCTGGTTTCAATGAGATAGTGATTTTGCCACCATTACTTACCCTGTTGTATATCCTTATTTGAACGACATTGAATAGAACGTAGGAAAAAAATGAAAGCAATAATAATTAACGCATACGGCAATGAAGACGTTTTGGATTACGTCGATGTCGAACGTCCAGAGCCGAAAGTGGACGAAGTTCTGGTGAAAGTTCACGTCGCGGCGGTCAATCCGGCTGACTGGAAAATCCGCGATGGGATGGGCGAAAGTTTCGGGTTCAAACTTCCGCCTCCCGATAATTTTCCACCTGACGATTGGCGGCGGCATAGTCCCCGCTTTCAAGGCGAGAATTTTTACCGCAACTTAAAACTGGTCGAAGAAATCAAGCAAATCGCCGCTCAGAAACAGTGTACGCCTGCTTAACTTGCACTTGCCTGGCTGTTGGCAAAAGGCGAGGACATCATCCCCATTCCCGGAACGAAATGTCAAGCACGGCTGCATGAAAATGTAGGGGCATTGGAGATTGTGTTGACGGCTGACGAACTGCAACAAATTGAAGCAATGCTTCCGATTGGCTCTGCTGCGGGAACTCGCTATACCGAAGCATTAATGCACTTCGTTAATCGTTAGTTAGACCGCAGCGCGCAGCTTAACTGAAGCACCGATATCAATCAGAATGCTCATCATCATCAGACGGAACAATTTTTGCCCTTCAGGGGCTGAAACAATTACAGAACCTACTCATGCAAAACACTTGCGAACAAATGAAAGCAATGGCTGTGGACGAGTTCGGCGGACCAGATAAGCCAACTTTGCATACCTTACCGCTGCCTGCGGTGGACGCGGGCGAAGTTTTGATTCGCATCGAGATCGCCGGAATTGGCATCTGGGAGAGGTTGGAGCGCGAAGGTGAGCTAGTGTATAACGAAGTCCACTTCCCGCGCGTGCTGGTCGGCAACGGCGTCGAGCGGTTTGCCGTCGGCGATCGCGTTTACGCACAAATCTTCATGAATGACAAGGGAGGTAGCTATGCCCAATATGTCGTCGTCTCCGAAAAAACGGTCGCGCCAGTACCTGATGGTATCGATATGCTGATGGCGGGCGGACTGCCCATTGCCGGTGCGACGGCGCTAAACTAATTTGAATGTGCTGGGGACGGGCGAGGAGACCCGATTGATGCTGTGGGGTGCAAGCGGCGGCGTCGGTCACGTCGCGCTTCAACTGGCTCAAGCGCATGGGCGTGCAGGTTTTCGCCATTGCGCCCGACGGCTTTGATGCTGCGCTGGTGCTGGTGGGCGGCGACAAAGTTCAATCCAGCCTCAGTTTGGTGCGTCAGGGCGGGATCATTGCCTTCCCTAACGGCGTGATGCCTGAACCCAAAGCGCCCGAGGGTGTGGAACTGAAAAAGGCAATATGGCTTCGCCGACCCAGTGTTGTTCGACCAACTCAACCGATTGGTGAGCATCGGTGAGTTTCAAGTTCGCATCGCGCAGACGTTTCCGCTCGAAGAGGCGGCGCAAGCGCACAAAGCAATGAAAAAGCATTATCGGGGCAAAATCGTGTTGCGCGTGAGCGACGAATAAGAGCCTGTCTAAAGAATGTCGCTAGGAGTCTAGACGTGCGGTAGGTAATGTTCAATATGTAATGATAGGCTGTCCTACTGTCGTCACATCGGGGTATAACCGCTGAGCCAGTTCCACCGATAACGCTGATTCGCCTCGGGATACAGAAGCATCGGTGCATCAATGCTCGACTCCTCAACCTCGACCTCACGGAGCAACTCGGCGACCTCTCGGCTTACCCCGACCACCAAGACGCAGGGGGCGTGCTCCTGCAAGTAGTCGGACAGACCCTTGGCTTCTCTCAGCCCCAGATTGGCGACTAGCCGCAGCGTCTTGACCAGCGGAACGACCCTTGACCCAGGCGACGTGACCCGGACTTGAAACTTCGACATTGTTGCCTCCTTGACTTTTTCGGTCGATCATTTAAGCTAACCCAACAGCGACAAACTTTGCAACTCAAACCCGGTGTCTAATGATCGGCTTATTTGCTCCATTCATCCCACACTGCTCGCGATATTTTTGCGATCGCTGCTTCACGAGTTGCAATATCAGCCTTGGCATCTGATACAAAGATTGCGATCGCAAAATGGTGCCCATTCGGTAGCGTCACAAGTCCTACATCATTGGTGGCAGCCGTAACCCCATCGACAGTACTCGATGTACCAGTCTTGTGAGCTACAGGTGTTCCTGTGGGCAACATGCCTTTAATACGCTTTAAACCTGTAGATGTCTCCATCATCAATTGCAGCAATAAGGTTTGACTCGATTCTGAAAGCCCTTGTCCTTTATGGAATGAACGCAATAGAACGACAGTAGTATCAGATGTTGCATAGTTGCGATACTGCACTGCTTTGTCTTGTGCTAGCTCCTTCTCTGTGTTAGCCACAACGATGTCGTTGACTCCAAGACTCTGCACATACTGAGTCACAATCTTGGGTCCACCGATAAGTCGTAACAGCATATCGCAAGCTGTATTATCACTGTCAGAGACCATGTACTTCAAGAGTTCAGCTAGACTGAATTCCTTCCCCTGCGAATTCTGGTCTAGGGCTACACTAAACTGGACAACATCGCTTCTCTCAACACGAACTCTTTGATCTAGTTTTAATTTTCCTCGATCAACCTGAGCTAGCACAGCCATTGCAATGGGAAGCTTATAAACGCTTTGCATCGGAAATCGCTGTTCTCCATTGAGCGTCACTGATTGTCCGGTTTCTAGTACCATAGCTGTAACTCCAACGCGCCCCTGAGCAGTGCGAGTAATTTGCTCAATGCGTTGGCGTAGCCTCTCCTTTGGAGAATCGCGTAATTCGTTTTCGTTGCCAGCGTTAGAGGTTATAACCTCTAACGGTAAATTCGTTTGGCTGTCTTGTTTGCCCTCTGTTTGATTGGAGCCACTGCCTTTACAACCAACAGTTAAAAAAGACAAGCAAACTATGTAAAGCCACACTCTTTTAATCATTACTTGAATCATAAGCTCTGAATTGGAATCGTCAACATTCTAGAAATATACTTGCTAATTACTAGATTTCCGATTTAAAGAGACCTTATCAGATTTTGGCAATTCTACTAACAGCTTTTATCCGTCCGCTGCTGTAGCGTGTTAGGTTTCACACTTGACCTGAAAATAGTGCAGCATAGCCCACGACTTCAACTGAGACCTTCCTAAACCGCTTCCTAAGGACTCGTTTCAAGCCCTCAAAAGCTGACATTAAGTAATATCTTTTTTCGCCAAACTGGAAAAAGTTTCAAGAATCTGTTCCATATAGCGTTGGAAAAGTAATTTAAGCATTAGATGGAGAATTAGACGAGTAAAGCCATTGTCGCCATTTAAACTAGCTAAATTAAAGCTAGCATCGAAACCATTCTCTGCGCCAAAAATAACGTAGACTTCACTGGAAGAACAATTGAGCGATCGCGCTAAAGATTACAGCTAAAATTAAGCTTGATAAAGAATTTCGTCTGATTGAATGCCAAAATCTTGATTCAACCAAACCAAAGAAATATTTTGCACCATTCCCTGACCTAGAGTTACCAAAGAGAAACTGCGTTTTGAACCTTGAGAACTTTTAGTGATGCGGGGTACACAGGCTGCATTGAAATACACCGTTCGCTCTCTTACTTCAACTATGTTTCTACGTTTGCCTCGGGGATTTTTTAAATCATGGTGCATATGTCCAAAGGTAACTAAAGGAATAGACTTACCTAAATTAACTACCTGAGCGATCGCCTCAGTCAGATCGCGATCGCCATAATCTCCTCCCTCTGTTTTCCAATCGCGACCACAAATTGATTCGGTTTTGTCCCCCAAACCGTAAGGACCATTGTGAGCAATAAAAATTACGGTTTCGTAAGCAGCATTTTGAGCAGATTTAACAATTTGCTGAGTAGATTCCTCAAAGCTATTGATGCCATAGCGATCGCGATAAAATTGACTATTTCTCCAGGTAAAGCCTCCCCAGCTGAAGGGACGACTACCGACAACGGACAGATCGAACTGAGGAAAATCTAACTTATCAAACCCGACATGAGCTTGCTTCAATAGATCTAACTGCTGCTGTACTCGATCTTCTTTAGACTGGTCATAAGGAGCTTTTTGTCTTCCCCAAGAAGATGCGCTGTACCAGGCATCATGATTACCCAAGATGGCAGCTTTAGGTGTTTTGACTGCTGCAATTTGACGGACTATTTCTACCGCTTCGTTACCAAAATCTCCAACAAATAAAACTAAATCTATACCTAAGTGCTGCAAAGCTATTTCGTCTTCGTGTTCCCATAAATCATGAACATCGCCGACTATAGCTATGGTAATTTTTGACTTATTCTGGGTCATTCAAACTAATTATCAAACTAATTATTATGTACAATATTATGTACAATTCTTGCAATACATTTTAAAAGCTCACTTAGTCAAGAGCTAAATTTAGCCTGAGAAATAATTAAAATGTTATTTTAACAGTATTAACTAATCATGAGCAGGTTTTATTGAGTACCAATTTAAACCGCACCGTTGTTTTTACTAAAAACAATGATTAGAGTTTTTAAAATTAGTTTTAGATCGTATTTTAAACTCCAATTACGCTGATACTGCAAGTCTAGCTTAATCACATCTTCAAAGTTACGTACCTGAGAACGACCATTGACCTGCCACTCTCCAGTCATGCCAGGTTTGACATCTAGTCTTTGCCACTCTGGTATTTGATAGACTTCTACCTCTTCAGGAGTTGGGGGACGAGTCCCTACCAAACTCATATCACCCTTAAGAACATTCCAAAACTGAGGCAACTCGTCTAGACTAGTGCGGCGCAAAAAACTGCCGATAGGAGTAATGCGAGGGTCGTTATCATTTTTAAAAAAAGCTCCACTCGCCTGATTTTTCACCTGTTTCTTCATCAATTCAGCGTTGGCGTACATAGAGCGAAACTTCCAGATTTTAAACTTGCGACCCATCCAGCCACAGCGAGTTTGATAGAACAGAATTGGACCTTTACTGTTTAGCCTAATGGCGATCGCAATCGGGATAAAAATAATACCTGTAATAATTAGCCCAACAACCGAGCCAGTAATATCTATCAGCCGTTTAACTATCGATCTGACCGAAGGATGGGTTTCGGGCGATTCTTTAAAAGACCATTTAACCGAAGATTTAATACTTAGAACATCCATTAGTCCTGTCATTGACAGAGTAGCCATTACAGGAGGCTGAACTGATTCTAAAATGAGTTCTATGTTCTTCGCTTGCGCTGATTTTAAGTTGGCAATTAGCGCCCCAATTCCGCTACTATCGATAAATCTGGTTTTACTAAAATCAAGAAGTATCTGATGGTGAGGAAGATTTTGTTGCAGCAGTAGACCCACAGTTTGTTTGAAGATCAAGGCTTCTAAAACTGTCAAGCGTTCTGGTATTTCTACAACTGGGCTGTCCTGAATAGAGGACAGAGGAAACAAGATTTCTGGTGTCTCGTCAATCATTAATTTTCAATTTTTAGCTATCAGCGAAATCAAACTGTATTAACGATAAAAGTTGATCGATAAAAATCAGCAAATTTACTTACTTTGAACCAGAAAACTGAATCGGAGGATTAGCAACAGTTCAAAGAACTATTTATTTAACTTACCCAAATACATAATGCTGCAAGCATTCATTTAGTTTCGTTAATTTAATTTAACATTAATTTGTCTCGATGAAGTTAGTCGCACCAGCTTTTATGGAAGAATCCAATATGCTAATATGCTTGATTTGTCAATCAATTTTAGAGGCGATTTTCTCTTCTACCAACCGCTTCTCTTCCTTCTTGTGTTTTAGCTTTGTCCTTAGATGCACTACGTCGTAATGCTTGAAGCCGTTCCTCGTATTTTTTTCTTTTGCGACGACTAGGAGTCATTTCAATTAAAGTTTTCAAGGCGCTACCAAGACTTTTATAGGCATTGGGTAAAGAATAACCAAAACGAGTCGCTAGAGCGATCGCTTTTTCATCAGCTTCAATTGCTTCAGTAATTGTTTTTTCGCTACTATTTTTCTGCCACAGGCGATAGCCTGAGATTCCACATAAGGATAGAGCTAATAAAAGCAGCAAGCCGTCTTGTACCCATAGTTCACCGACTGCACCGCCTAAGCCGATCGCTAAAGCTGCCATTTCCCATCCTTCCTTGGGAATTGTGTCGTTTTGTACCCTAGCTACCTCATGCCAAAATAGTAAATTACGCTGATCGATCGCCAAACTGTCCCATTTAGCCAGATCGATCTGGATTTCGATCTCGTCTTTGCCGATTTCTTCGCTACGTACTAAAGGCGGGTTGACTTCGGTTGAACCTTCGACAATCACCCAGCTTTGAAGTTCTGGGGGGAGCAAAGTTTTCAAACGACGCAGTTCATTAATTTCTGCTCTAGCGGAGGAGGTTGCATAACTCATACGTCTACCAAATTAATACTTTGATTACTAGTAATTTCTCAGTGTACTCACTTTATTATCATATCTAAATTTATTTGTTGGTTTAAAATGGTTGGGTTTTGGAAGATTCCCAGATAAACTGAAGACTTAACAAATGTTTTTGATTTGAAATCAATATAATACTATGTTTAGGCAGATTAAAAAATATTCAAGCCTGATTTATTTTTTGTGCTTTGGTGTGATATTTAGCTTAATTTTGTCTGGACTAGACCATACTGCCGTAGCTAATAGCGCTCTTTTAGCTCAAGACGCAGCAGTAGATGCTGTAGGTGGAGTAACTCAAGTAAATTTATTTCAGGCGATCGTTCTGGGTTTTGTCCAGGGAGCAACAGAGTTTATTCCTATTAGCAGTACAGCCCACTTAAAAGCTGTTCCCGTATTTTTTGGCTGGGGCGATCCTGGAGTTTCCTTTTCGGCTGTAATTCAACTTGGTAGTATTGCTGCGGTTATCTCTTATTTTTGGTCAGATTTAAGTCAAATTACCACAGGGATGATTAAGGCAATTCGCTATTCTAATTATCAGTCCCAAGATTTTTGGTTAGCAGTGGGAATTAGTGTGGGAACAATTCCTATTTTAGTTATAGGTTTAGCTATTAAAATTTTAGTTCCCGATTTTGATAATTCTCCCCTCAGAAGTATGCCTTCAATTGCTATTGTTTCCATTGTGATGGCTTTATTGTTGGCTTTGGCAGAATATGTGGGTAATCAAAAACGTAATTTTGCAGATTTGACAGCAAAAGATGGCATTTTAATTGGTCTTGCTCAAGCCTTAGCAATTATACCTGGAGTATCTCGTTCTGGTTCAACAATGACTGCTGGTCTGTTTAACAATATCGATCGCGCCTCAGCAGCGAGGTTTTCTTTCTTGTTAGGGATTCCTGCCATTACGATCGCAGGATTAGTTGAATTAAAGGATTTCATTGATACGGGTGTAAGTGGTTCGGGATTTTTACCTTTGATTGCTGGGTTAATCTCTTCGGCAATTTTTTCTTATTTAGCGATCGCCTGGTTATTAGAATTTCTTAAAAGAAGAAGTACTTGGGTGTTTGTTTGGTATAGATTGGGCTTTGGGGTATTTATCTTAGCTGCTGTCGCTTTAGGATGGATAAAAGGTTAAAAAAACAATAAATGACTTTAGCTACCGTTCAACCTGCCAAAATTAGTCGGGTGTTGCCAGATTCAATCGCCGCCGAGATTGGGTTTGAACCTGGTGATGCGATCGTTTCGATTAATCGTACTCAACCTCGTGACTTAATTGATTATCGTTTTCTCTGTAGTGATGAGTATTTGGAATTAGAAGTTGTGGATACTGCGGGAGAGATTCACCAAATCGAAATTGAAAAAGATTACGATGAGGATCTGGGTTTAGAATTTGAGACAGCTTTATTTGATGGGCTAATTCAGTGCAATAATCATTGTCCTTTCTGCTTTATCGATCAACAACCGACGGGTAAGCGGCAAAGCCTTTATGATAAAGATGATGATTATCGTCTTAGCTTTCTTTATGGTAGCTATCTGACTCTAACTAATCTTACCGAAAAAGAATGGCGACGAATCGAACAGATGCGGCTTTCTCCTTTATTTGTCTCGGTACACGCCACCGAACCAGATATCAGAACTCGCCTACTCAAGAATAATCGTGCTGGGTTAATCATGTCCCAGCTTAAGTGGTTTCAAAAGCGACGTTTACAAATACACGCTCAGGTAGTTATTTGTCCTGGCATTAATGACGGAGTACATTTAGAAAAAACTCTTTTAGATTTAGCCTCATTGCATCTAGGAGATCTTCCCGCCGTTGTCTCCGCAGCAGTTGTTCCTGTTGGCTTAACGCGGTTTCGACCAACCGAAGATGAATTAATTGCGGTCAACCAAGCCAAAGCGATCGAGGTAATTGAACAAGTACAGCAGCTACAAAAAAAGTTCAAACAACAGTTTGGCAGCACTTTTGCTTGGTTAGCCGATGAGTGGTTCTTGATTGCCAGAAAAAATGTTCCGCCAGAATCTCACTATGAAGACTATCCCCAGATTGGGAATGGTGTTGGTTCAATCCGCTTATTTCTCAAGCAGTTTCAGGCTAAAGCTAAAGAGATGTTACCCAAAAAGATCGATCGTCCTCGTCGCTTTACTTGGGTAGTGGGTAATGCTGTCGAACAGGCTTTTCAGCCTTTAGTCAAACAACTAAATGAGGTAGAAGGATTAGAAATTAATCTAGTGGCTTTAAATAGCCAATATTGGGGGCAGGAAATTACCGTCACCGGCTTGTTAACAGGACAAGATTTGCTTGCAGGTTTACCAGGAAAAGATTTAGGCGATGCTATTTTATTACCTTCGTTGATGCTGAAACACGATGATACTAAATTTCTCGATGATTTGACGGTAGCTGATGTCAGTCGTCAGTTGGCAATTTCCATCTTTCCTGTGAGTGGTGTTGAGGAATTAATTAATCAGTGTATTGCTCGATAAATTAAAAAAAAGGGACAAAAGAAAAAGGTTTTGGGAGTCTTGCCGTGTTTCGACCCCAAAACCTTTCTCTCTTACACTTACTCCTCACACACTATTAATAGTGTACGAAAGCTACAGGATTTGTGCTGAGTTCAGATGCCACTTTGTATATTGTCATAATATTTTAAGGCAAACATTGATAATTTGTATTTTTAACTAACCACGGAAGGTTCTTTATCTTTACTATCAAAGAACGTTTTCAGGATCCTCTCTGCCATCTGAGGACTACTTAAACCCAAGCTAGCTTTTGATTGATCGGGAGTAGCATGATCGACCAGTATATCTGGTACACCAAAGCGTTTTACTGGTACAAGCACCTGATGCTCTTGTAAAGCTTCTATGACAGCTGAACCAAAACCACCCATGAGACAGCCTTCTTCTAGGGTTACAACCTTACCTATACTTTTGGCCAGAGGAACTATTAAATCTGTATCCAAAGGCTTAACAAAGCGAGCATTAACTACTGTTGCTTCGATACCATGTTCACTGAGAATTTCTGCCACCTGCATGGCAGGATATACCTGAGTTCCATAGCCCGTTAAAAGCAAATCGTCACCATGACGCAATATTTCTCCTTTGCCGATTTCAATTGGTTCCCAACCTTCATCCATTAGTGGTACACCAACGCCATTGCCACGAGGATAACGCATGGCGATCGCACCATCTTGGTAGTTAACGCCTGTGACTAGCATTCGCTGTAATTCGGCCTCATCTTTAGGAGCCATGACTACAATATTGGGAATACAGCGCAGATAAGCAATATCATACATTCCCTGGTGAGTTGGTCCATCTGCACCCACGATTCCCGCCCGATCTAAGCAAAAGAAGACAGGTAGCTTTTGGATACAGATATCATGAATGATTTGATCGTAAGCTCGCTGTAAGAAGGTTGAATATATTGCTGCTACGGGTTTCATGCCTTCACAAGCCATTCCCGCTGCCAGAGTTACCGCGTGTTGTTCGGCAATACCCACATCAATATACTGCTTAGGCAATTTGCTTTGCAGCTTATCTAAACCCGTACCTGTTGCCATAGCGGCGGTAATACCGACAATTTTGGCATCGTTTTCTGCCAGGGTAGTAAGAGTATCGGCAAATACTTTGCAGTATTGAGGAGGTTTAGGTTTAGTAGCGGGAATACCTTTACCTGTGGCTAGATTAAATGGGCTTTGAGCATGATAGCCTACCTGATCTTTTTCGGCGATCGCATATCCCTTACCCTTAACTGTCGCTACATGAACCAATACTGGGCCAGGAACTTTATGTGCCTGTTTAAAGGTAGAAATTAATTCTGCTAAATTGTGACCATCAATCGGCCCAAAATATTTAAAGCCTAATTCTTCAATTACTGCACCAACTTTAGGAACTGTTAGACGCTTCATTCCTTCTTTGACTCGTTCCATTTCAGGAGTCAGAGATTCACCAAAGAAAGGTAGCTGTTTAAACTGTTCTTCTAAGTTATCGGACAGAAATTGAACGGGTTCAGATAGACGAACTTTATTAAGATAGCGAGAAATTGCTCCCACGTTAGGCGAAATAGACATTTCATTATCATTTAACACCACCATTAAGTTAGTGTTAGGTAAATGTCCTGCATGATTAATTGCTTCTAGTGCCATGCCTCCAGTCAAAGCACCATCGCCAATAATCGCTACACACTTAAAATCTTCTCCCTTAGCATCCCTCGCCAATGCCATACCCAAGGCGCCAGAGATACTGGTAGAGGCGTGTCCCGCTCCAAAATGATCGAACTTATTTTCACTTCTTTTTAGATAGCCCGCGACACCATCTTTTTGTCGCAGCGTATCAAATTTGCTATACCTGCCAGTCAGTAATTTATGAGGATATGCCTGATGTCCTACATCCCAAAGAACTTTATCGCGGTCTAAGTCTAGAGTTTGATATAGGGCGATCGTTAATTCTACGACACCTAATCCTGGACCTAGATGACCTCCGATGGTAGCAACCGTTTGTAAATGTTTTTCTCTTATTTGGCGGGCAACATCCTCTAGTTGTCGGATTGATAAACCGTGCAACTGATTAGGGTGAGTTATTTCGCTTAAATGCATACTGCCGTATTCTCTAATAACAGATTGTCTATTTTATTGCTTTGGTTATTATCCTACTTTCTCTGTCCCCAGAGCGAAAACCAGCTACTTTTCTTCTCTTGATTCGCAAATTCAAGAGTGTTTTTGCCAATTTAGCTTAATTTGAGGGATAAACATAGCAGGTATTATCTATAGTAGATTAATCCAGTTGATCGGCGCTGTAAATATGAGATGATGCCAAGTAATTTTTGAGCGAGCCTGTAGTAACAAGTTTGAGCCAAACTAATTTCCCCTACTCATTAAATCCCAGTAAATTTAATTAGAGAAAATCTTGAATAGCGCTCAATTAACAACAGCTAAATTAATAATTATTACAAGAGCTTAAGCTGATTAAATGGCACTAGCGATCTCTATGGTGTAATCATAATTTTAACTTGGCAACAAACCTTTACTTGCTAACCATTCTTGATTATAGATTCGAGATTGATATCTCGCCCCGCCATCGCATAAGATAGTCACTATGGTATGACCAGGACCCATCTGTTTAGCCAAAGCTAATATTGCACCAACATTGATACCTACCGAGCCACCCATAAACAAACCCTCTTTATTCAGTAGCTGATAAAGGACGCGGATACATTCATGGTCATCAACTTGAATTGCATCATCGACGGGCGCACCTTTCATATTAGCTGTAATTCGACTATTGCCAATACCTTCGGTAATTGAATTTCCTTCAGGGTTTATTTCTCCTGTCTTGACGTAGCTATAAAGACCGCTACCCATAGGATCGGCAAGTATACAGCGAATATCAGGATTTTTTTCTTTGAGATATATTGATACTCCTGCGTAAGTTCCACCTGTACCCGTGGCAGTTACCCAAGCGTCAATCTTACCATCGGTTTGCGCCCAGATTTCTGGACCCGTAGTCTCGTAGTGTGCCTGTCGGTTAGCCAAATTGTCAAACTGGTTTGCCCAAATAGCGTTATCTAATTCTGCTGCCACCCGTCCCGATACTTTGACATAATTGTTGGGATTTTTATAAGGTACTGCGGGGACAAGACGTACTTCTGCTCCTAAAGTCCTTAAGGTATCGATTTTCTCTTGAGATTGGGTTTCGGGAATGATAATTAGACATTTATAACCTTTAGCATTGCAGATATGAGCTAAACCGATACCCGTATTACCTGCTGTTCCTTCGACTACTGTGCCACCTGGTTTTAGCAATCCTTTTTTTTCCGCATCTTCGATGATATATAGGGCAGCCCGATCTTTTACCGAACCGCCAGGATTAAGAAATTCTGCTTTTCCCAATATCTCACAGCCTGTTTCTTCGCTAAAGCTGTTGAGACGAATTAAGGGGGTGTTCCCCACCGTGGCGACAAACCCATTTTTGACATCCATACCGATAAAATTAAAATTAGTCGACTCTCTAATCTTTAGATTAGCTGAATTTTGGACTCGAAAACCGATGAATCATTCTCTAGCCATATTCCCTTCGCCCTTCTACGTCTTGGAAGCTAAATCATGATGTCCTTCGGCGATTAACTTGGGTTTGAGATAAAGATTCTCTAGCAGCACTCCGATTCCCGCTACCCAGGGAGGGACAATTAATGCGCCAATAATGCCTAATACCTGTGCGCCACCCAGAACAGCCAATAATTGATAGAGAGGAGGAACTTTAACTGAGTTGCCGACTAATAAAGGATCTAAGACATAGGTTTCTAAATTTTGAACAACGATAAATAATAGCAACACCCAAACGAAGGTAAGTCCACCCTGAGCAGTAGCGACGATTAAAGCAGGAATTGCCCCCAAAATTGGACCAAAAAAAGGAATTAAGTTAGTAAACCCGGCAATGACTCCCAAACCTAACGCTAACTCGGATAAGCCCAAAAAACTAAGGCTAAGGCTGATCACTATCCCCAAAATTCCTGAAACTACAATTCTGCCTTGAATATAGCCTCCCATTCTTGTTGCTACGGGTTTAATTTGTGCGGCTAACTGCTTATTCCAAGGATCGGGGAAAAGACTGATAATATCTTCTAGTAATTGTTTGGAAGCTGAGAGCATATAAGCCGAAAGCAATAAAGCCAACAAAGCACTGAAAACGCTACCGATAATGCCTCTGGTGACGCTGTAGGAACGAACTACTAGCTGCTGACTCGAACGAATTGCCCACGAGATTAATCCTTGCACGTCTAATAATTGATTGATAATGTCTGGTGCGCCTGTTTCGCTCAAGTTAAAGCGCAGAATCAATTCAGATAAAAGCGATCGCAATGCTTCTAAATAACCAGGAAACCTGCCAATTAAGCTTTGAATTTGCTCGACAACCGTTGGTCCGATAATTAGTCCAAAACCTGTTAAAGTACCGATTAAACCCGCGTAAACGATTAAAACAGCTAATAATCTAGGCAGTCCAGCCTTTTGCGTCGCTTTTACTATCGGCGCTAAAGTTGCAGCAAGTACTATAGAAATCATTAATACTACGATCAAGCTTCTTAACTGCCACAAAAGAATCAAGAGTAGAGGAAGAATAACCAGTAGGATAATATTGCTCAGGGAGATTGAAATCCGTTTATTGTTCATGTAATCGTGGCGATCGCTTAAATTAAACTATATTGATTCACGTTCAAGTTGAAAGATAGCTATCAAACCAAAGATAGTTCAATTGTCTCTCCCGATTGAGGATCGATTGCTTTGATAGGGAGATTGTTTTGCTGCAAAAGACGATTGAATTTTTCGACATCACCATCTGCTTTGATGATCGGCGCTAGCATCCCCTCAGAATCCACGTCTCCTCCTGCTGCGGTAGACAAAATTACTTGAGGATTTAGCTGTTTACAGACCTTTAAAGCTGCTTCTTGACCTTTAATTACCGCTCCTACTAATGGTAGTTTCAGGCTGATCAGTGGGGTAATAATTACATCAATTGGTGCTATTTCATTTAGACCATCTGAATGATTACCATGAGGTTCATAATAGATGTTTTTGCCTGATGCTAAACCTTTAATAATGTAGCCATTTTCTACCAATGTTGGTCCAATTGGCGAACCTGGAACAGCCTGGATCTCTATCTGTTCTCCTAGGCGAAAAACTTCTCCATGCTTTAAGGCAGTAACGTTGGTATAGCCTAAGTCTTTGACTACTTTGGCTGCGTTAGGAGATGCTACAACAGGAAGATTATGGTCTAATTTTGTGAGAGTGGGGGGATGAGCATGATCTTCTAATCCTTGGGAAAGAAGAATTAGGTCGATATTTTCGGGAATTGAGTGAAGATTGTTTTTATGACTTTTAAACAACCAAGCTTGATTGCTGAAGATTAAATCTCCTACTAGCCAGGGATCGAGCAAGATTCGGTTGCCGTCAATTTCTATGAGCCAGGAATTGCTATCTAAATAAGTAAGATTGATCATGATTGTTTACGATATACCTTACTGATCATTGTAAATATTTGTTAAAAAAATAGCGCAAAGTAATCACAAAATTAACTCCATCTTTGGGCTGATTCAGCAGTTCGTTATCGATATTTAAGTACAGTTAAGCGATAGCTAAGAGTATACTTTGCCAACGTCAGAATTAATCTCGGCAGGTTTATTAGCTCATATTTAACTAAAACTGTTCGCTTTCTCATAAAAACACTCACCAAGGATGACCATGATCGCCCGATCGCCTTTGCCAAAACAATGACTTGGCATTTCGCCATCATGGATCTAAATCACAAATATTTATAATAATTGTCCAAATTTAATGTAAGCTATTTTAACTACTTGTAAATGTCGATTCAAAAACGCTGAAGTGAAGCTTCAAAAACAGGTTAAGGATTAGTCAAAGAATCTTTTAACGAAAAGTTAAAATAGTCATAACTCTAACCGATTACGATTATTTTTAATGGCATTGAGAACATAGAGCGATATATAAATTATAAATATAAGAGCAAGAAAGTTTTTATGATTTACGACCAACAGACTGCTAAACAGACTGAGACAGTTCTGCAAGCGGAAAATGTCAATGTGTATTATGGCGATTTTTTAGCAGTAAAAGGTATTTATTTAGATGTACCTAAAAATAAAGTTACTGCTTTTATTGGTCCTTCTGGCTGTGGAAAAAGCACTCTGTTGCGCTGTTATAACCGTCTTAACGATCTAATTCCTATTTTCCGTTTAGAAGGATTGGTCACTTATCATAATCAAAATTTATACGGAAAAGACATCGATCCAGTTCAGGTACGTCGCAAAGTGGGGATGGTTTTTCAAAGACCAAATCCTTTCCCAAAATCCATCTATGACAATATTGCTTTTGGCGCAAAAATCAACGGCTTTAAGGGCAACATGGATGAGCTAGTAGAGCGATCGCTTCGTAGTGCAGCACTGTGGGATGAGGTTAAAGATAAACTCAAGCAGAGTGGTTTAGCTTTGAGTGGTGGACAACAGCAAAGATTATGTATTGCTAGAACTATTGCCCTCCAGCCTGACGTAGTATTAATGGATGAACCCTGTTCGGCTTTAGATCCGATCTCCACTCTTAAGGTAGAAGAACTAATACACCAGTTGAAGAAAAATTATACGATCGTGATCGTGACTCATAATATGCAGCAGGCATCACGGGTAGCAGATTATACTGGATTTTTCAACGTCACTGAGGTAGAGGGAGGAAATCGTCAGGGCTATTTAGCGGAATTTGCCCCAACCGAGCAAATTTTCCAAAATCCTCAAGAGGAAGCAACTCAGCAGTATGTAAGTGGTCGCTTTGGTTAATTTAAGAGCAGAAAGATCCTAAAAGATTGAGAGTTTAGTGCGATCGCGATTGGGCAACTTACTTGGCAATCGTCAAATCTGACGGTCAATTTCTTGATAGGATAAGTTGAACCTGGGATCGTTACATCTAAAATTATGTTTTCCAAAAAATACTTATCTCGCATACTGGCTCTAGTTTTAATAGTTGCTATCAGCTTAATGGGCTGTAGTTCCAATCCTTCTGGATTGTCGGGAAATTATCGCCAAGATACAATAGCCGTACTAGACAATCTAAGAACGGCTATTGACTTACCTGATGACGCTGCTAACAAAAAAGAAGTAGTTACTTTAGCGCGCCGACAAATTAGCGATTATGCTTCTCGGTATCGTCGCAACTCCAATACTTCAGGTCTACGTTCTTTCACTACTATGCAAACCGCATTAAATGCGATCGCTGGTTACTATAGTTCTTACGGCAATCGTCCCGTACCAGAAAAGCTCAGAAAGCGTTTAGACCAAGAGTTTAAGTTAGTAGAAATCTCTTTAAAACGAAACGCATAGCTTTAATCCAGATATACATTACGCTCCTCCTAGATCTTAGGGGGATTTTTTATTAGCTAGATTAATGATTTCATGGGCAGCGCGATCGCCAACACCCACCGAACCTAAAAGCGATCGCATTTGTTGATAGCCTGCGTTAATTTCTTGCTTGGTTTTAGAGTTAGATAATAGCGCGATCGCCGCGGTAGTAATGTTATCGGCAGTAACCGCTTCTTGCTGCAATTCAGGGATTATTTTGCGGTTAACAATCAAATTTGGTGGAGACATCAAAGGTACGGAAAAGCCTAGCCTACGTCCAATCCAGGCAGTAAGAGGATGGATTCGATAGATAACCACCTGGGGAATGTTTAATAAGGCAATTTCTAGATTAACTGTGCCTGATTTAGCAATTGCCAGATCCGCTGAAGCGATCGCATCAAGAGTTTTGCCATCAATAATTTTCGCAGGTAGATGATATTTCTTGATGGCTGCGCTGATTGCTGGGCGATAGCTAGGTAAGGATGCAGGAATCAAAAACGTGACGTCGCAAATTTGCTGCGAAATCTGCTGTGCTGCTTCACACATTACAGGCAAAAGATACTTGATTTCTTGCTGACGAGAAGCGGGTAATATAGTGATAATTTTGCGATCTGGTTCAAGCCTTAAATTTAGTCGTGCCTGATTTTGATCGGGGGCTTGCTGCATCCGATCTAGTAAGGGATGTCCGATCCAAACAGTATCAATATTTTTCTGCTTAAAATACTCATATTCTTGGGGGAAAATTGCCAGTAATTTGTCCACAAACTTAGCAATTTTAGGGACATTGTTTAACATCGGTACTGCCCAATCTTGAGGGGCAATATAGTAAATCACTGGGATTTGAGAATGTTTTTTGACATAGCTAGCCAAGGCTAAATTGGCAGCAGGATAATCAATCAAAACTAAAATATCGGGAGAATTTTTTTTCAGGTATTTTTTAGTTAAATTCTGAATTTTGATGGTTGGCAGAATAAATGGTATCGCTTCGATAAAGCCCATTGAGCCGATCGCTGCCGTATTAGCTAGAATATTTGCTCCCGCTTCTTTCATGCGATCGCCACCCAAACCAGCAATTTCTAAATCAAAATGGCGATCGGCAGCAGCTTTATACAGAGCTTTGACTAGCATTGCTCCCTGCAAGTCTCCTGAAACTTCTCCTGTACTGATAAAAATTTTCATATGGTGTCCAGTGACTCGGTATAAACAATAACCTATTGAAGTTGTAATTAGTTAGCTGGAATGTCTTTTAACTCTTGTACTTATTTATCATAAATATGAAAAGAACTGTTTTAGTTAGCTTAATACCGCCATGACTAATAATAAGCCAAGTATCAATACAGAGTTAGCTAAAGAACGTAATCGTGCTGCTGCTGAACGTACTTTGATGGCTTGGATACGTACCTGTTTGTCCCTGATTAGTTTTGGCTTTGGGGTCGATCGCATAGTTACAGCACTGCAACAATCAGTAATCTATGACTATATCGACGATCCGCCACATTTGACTCGAATTTTGGGTCTTTCTTTTATTGGTATTGGTACTTGTGCAATTATTTTAGCTGCTCTAGAACATCGTCAAGAGTTATATCATATTCAGCATGAAAATTATCGCTATAAATCTCGTTCTTCTTTAGCCTTTGTAGTTGCCGTGTCGATATTTTTTACAGGATTGTTTGCTTTTGTAGGTATTGTAATTAAGTCTTATACTGGTTAGATCAATAATTGTTTAACGTTAAATGTTCATTAATAAACTTTAATTCAAGAGTTTTAAATCAATTAATTATACTTCTTGCATAAATATACTTTTTCGATGCTAGTTTTTAATTTCTGACTTCTGACTTCTGACCAAACATTGAACTCGCGAACATTGGGCCTTGAACAAGTTGTTGATCAATGTTAAATGATAAATGATAAATGATATGACTTTATGCGTTTGCGAAGGACGGACGCGATTGCCCGTGCATCATATAACTTCGTGTCGCGTAGGACGCGAAGCTTATCCGAAGGTGTCCTAAAGGATACCGCTACGCATATACCCTTTAGTGAATCATGCACGGGCAAGTCCGCAGGACTCAACAGTATCCTTTAGGGCTGACTTACCTAACCTTAAAGTGTTTAATTTATAAAAAGCCAAAATGCTTCAAACCTTCTAAAATACCCCCTGCACAAGGAGACTTAGCTAAGTAATTGTTGCGATCGCTATTGACTTCGTACCATTGAAGCAACTCTGGTTTAGCGTTACTGACAATCAAACTTTTTTCTTGTCCCTGAAACATGGAAATATCATTGCCAGAATCACCACAAACAATGGTTTTTTTAGGTGAAATATCCCATCTACGTCGTAGAAATTGTACTGCCAAACCTTTATCGCCATTCTTGGGTAATAAATCTAAGTCTTGACCAGCACTATAAATTAATTTAATCTCATAACCCCGCTCACTCAAAGCAGATTTCAGTTGGGATATAGTTTCTGCCGCTACTGCTTCGGCTAAATAGTAGCTAATTTTAAACGGATTTTGTTCCGAATTTGGCTGAGACTGTAGCTGTTTAAATTCACTGGCGATCGCGACTATTGCTTCGCGATTCCAGCCCTGAGACAAAATTTCTGCCCATTCTAGGTCATACTGTGACTGATTTTGATCGAAATACATTTCTGTACCCACAGCGGTTATTAAGGCATCTGGAGGCAGCAAAGATTTCGCCTCCGCCAACAAACGGTATAGGTAAAGCGATCGCCCAGTAGCATAGACAATTTTGCTGTTATATTGTTCACGATGATTAGCTAATTTTTGGTTGAGTTCGGCTAATGCGGTATCGTCACCAACTAAAGTATTGTCTAAATCAGTTACAAATAGGAAGGGATTCGTATTTGGGGCATTCATAAGGATACTTAAACTTAAAAATCAAAATGAGGTTTTATACACACACAACTATATAAACACTCTACTTAATAAATCAAAAGCTATTGTTTGCTCAAAGTAAAAAAAAATTACGAATGAACTCAACTATTTTGGCTTAAGGTAAAACATAATTTGAGAATTATTCTCTATTATTCGCAATTAAGATTGACAACAAATAGAGTAATATAAGCGATTTTTACTAAGTAAAACCATAAAATTAGTCTAAGAAATTAATTGCGCTCTTTACAACTGGCGACACAAACTGGTTAGCTGGAGAATGGTTTAAATAATAACTTAAATAACTTAATGGGAAAAGAGGGATGAGATTTTGGGTGTAGAACTTCGCAGCTATGTCTATTTAGATCGCTTACAATTGCAGCACGCAGCCTATATTGGCACTGTGGCATCAGGATTTTTGCCCCTACCAGGAGATGCCTCTTTGTGGATTGAAATATCTCCAGGAATCGAGATTAATCGCATTACCGATGTTGCCCTCAAATCTGCGGTAGTTCGCCCAGGAGTTCAGTTTGTCGAGAGATTATATGGACTCCTAGAAATTCATGCTAGTAAACAAGGAGAAGTTAAAGCAGCGGGTAGAGCAATTTTAGACACGTTAGGGGTGAAGCAGCGAGATGGACTTAAACCTAGAGTTGTTTCTAGTCAAATTATCCGCAACATCGACGCATATCAGGCACAGCTGGTTAATCGTGACTGTCGTGGACAGATGCTATTAGAAGGTCAAACCCTATATGTCTTGGAAGTACAGCCAGCAGCCTATGCTTCTCTAGCTGCCAACGAAGCAGAGAAAGCAGCATTAATTAACATACTTAAGGTAACAGCAATCGGTAGCTTTGGCAGACTGTATTTAGGTGGTGAAGAAAGAGATATTATGGCAGGTTCAGCAGCAGCTTTAGCAGCTTTAGAAAGCGTCAGCGGTAGAGAAACTTTTACCCAGAAAAAGAACGAATAGTTTGCCGGAGGCAAAAGTATAAAAGTATAAGGGGTGCAATAGCAGTAAGTATTATTTGGTTTTTATGTTTAGATCTGTCTGTTTAGCGAGGATAATAGGTAAAGAAATTAAGCATAAGCGATCGCGGGTAAGTATTATAAGTGGCAAATATTGAGTATCTATCCAAACTAAAACAAGGTGTAGCTAGTTGGATGAACTGGCTAGATAGTCATCATCAACCAGAAATTGATTTAATTAATGCCGATCTTCACGGCGTAAACTTACCAGAAGCTTATTTAGTCAAAGCCAACTTATCAGGATCCGATCTCACTGGCGCACAGCTACGACAAGCCAATCTTACAGGGGCGAATTTAACAGAAGCAGAATTGATTGATGCTAATCTTCAACAGGCTAACTTGACAGGAGCCAATTTACAGTCTGCTTATCTAATCAATGCGGATTTTTATCAGGCTAATCTAATTGGTTCAGATCTTAGATCGGTTATGGGACGAGGGGCAAACTTTAGTCAGGCTAACTTGATTGGCACTTCGATTCGACAGGCAAGACTGCCCCAGGTTAACTTTATGGAGGCTAAATTAAATCGAGCCAACTTAAGTGAGACAAATTTGGTTAAGGCTAGTTTTGATCGCGCAGATTTATCGGGGGCTAACTTTTTTGAAGCGGAATTACAGTCGGCTAGTTTTTATCAGGCTAACCTATATCGGGTCAAAGCGATCGCCACTCATCTAAGTTATAGTTATTTTCTGGCTAGTAATTTAGTTCAGGCTAGCTTGGTTCGATGCGATTTGCGTTGGGCAAACTTAAGCTACGCTAACCTTCAAAGTGCAGACTTGCAGCAAACAAAATTGCGAGGTACAAATTTAACTAGAGCCAACCTGACAGGCGCAAATCTATCAGGGGCAAACCTCAGAGGAACAAACTTCACTAACGCCAATCTTTCTCAAGCTAATTTAACTGGGGCAGATATTGAAGATACAATTTTTAACAAGGCAATACTTACAGAAACAATTATGCCTGATGGTACAGTACATTATTAGGCTGGTTCTTAGTCAGCTTTGATCGGTGTCCAGAAAAAACCAAGGTTTTAAATCGCCTCCAAATACTTCTCTTTTTCTTGACGATTTGCTAAGCGCACAATTCCTAAAGAGCTTTCCCCAGAAAAGATAACGTAGCCGTAACCGTATTGCTTAACTACAGCTATTTGCTGTTGAATTTCTGCCAAAGACTTTGGTTTTGACCACCAGCCAGCATAGATACCTACCGCTACGTCCACATACTTACTCACTTCCAATAAAATAGAATTATCGATCGCCAATGCGACTTGTAAGCTAGTTGGGCGATAAAGCTGCATCACTAATTCATCGAATAGTCCCGATTTAATCCAGGCTAGCCAGTCTTGAGAATATTTCTTTTGAGAAAACCCTAAAGGATTAGGAGATAGAGAGATAATCAAGTCTGGTCTAACTTTTCTAACTGCTTCAACAACTTGGTGGGTTAATTCTGTCATCGCCTCGGCTTTATTACCAAACTGGATTGGTATTCCCCAATGATCGTCTATCTGGATACCGTCAAGTTCGAGGTAGGATGCTGCAACTTCGGTAAATAAATTAACAAAATATTGCTGCACTTCAGGATTATCGGGATCTAACCACCAATGATTGTCAATCAGCTTTTCGTTACTGCTGGTAGTTAAAATCCAGTCAGGATGCTGCTGGGCTAATCTAGCGTTGGCAAAAGTCATCATGCCATGTTCGTACCAGGCATAAACTTTTAAACCTTGACGTTTACCTTCTGAAATAGCCGTCTTTAAAGGATTAGTAAAAGGTAAAGACAAAAGATAGTTTCTCGGTGCATATTTACTAGAATAAGTTGTTCCGCCGTTGTAAACGTCAACATAAACTCGATTGTAATTCAGACGAGATAGCTGATAAAACACATTATCTGTCAAGGCAGTATAGGTCAAAAAAGCGCTGCCAACATGACTTAGCCAAACTCCTTTTATCGAATTAGATCGTTGTGGTGTATAGCTTGGCGCTAAGGTTAATCGGCTTAATATAATAAATATAATAATTCCGACAGCGAACCATAATAGCGATCGCTTGATTTGCTTGATAACCATCAAAATTAATTAATAGCTACGATTATTTTTATTGGCATCACTCCCAACACAAGCGGAAATACCAAAATTAATTAAAGGAACAAAGGTATCATATCCTGCATTTTCAGCTTTGCCCATGCCTGATGCTGGAGAGAAGATTATCGGTTTACCAATAGCTATGAAAGTTTTAAGCTCGTTTTAAGCAAACTTTGAGAATTTAAATTATAGAGTTAAGGTAAAGGCGATATCCAGACATCACAAATCATGAGAACCAATAAATATGAGTACTTTGAAGTAGCCATGCTAGTCTTACTTGGCATAACTTTAGCTGCTGCACCAGCCCAGGCGCAAGAAGCAGCGGGTCAAGGTGGCTTTAATCCTCAAGAATTATTACGAAATGCGCTGCAATGGGTTGATAATTTAGGCGCGATTACCCTTTTTGGGATAGATTTGGCGATCGCACCAGTTGCTTTTATCCTAATTTATATTGTGGCTACGGTGGCATTTCTGCCTGGTTCGGTACTTACTTTGGGTGCAGGAGTGGTATTTGGCATAGTTCAAGGAACGATTTATGTCCTGATTGGCGCAACTGTTGGGGCAACTTTGGCTTTTTTAATTGGTCGTTATTTAGCCAGACAATGGATCTCAAAAAAAATTGCGGAAAATCAAAAATTTAGAGCGATCAATCGCGCCATTAGCAAGGAGGGTTGGAAAATAGTTCTCTTGGCCCGATTATCGCCAATATTTCCCTTTAATCTGCTTAATTATGGCTTGGGTGTTACGGGAGTATCTTTGAAAGACTATGTTTTAGCTTCGATAGGAATGATTCCTGGCACAATCATGTATGTCTATATTGGTTCTTTAGCTGGCAGCATTGCAACTATTGGTGGGGAAACGAATGCTAACCCGATAGCTCAATGGCCGCTCAGGATTATTGGTTTTATTGCTACGGTGGCAGTTACTCTCTACGTAACTAAAATTGCTCGTAAAGCCTTGGACGAATCAATCGAAGCTGGCGAACCCAGGGGGAATGAACAACAGATTTAATTTTTACCAGTGCTTAATTATGAATAATCAAGACCATGCTGTTACCATCCTACCGATGGATAAATATAACCAGGAGTTATTGGCAAACGTTCATCCGCCTGATTGGACAAACCCTACACCTACCGACTGTTACGATTTGCTCGTTATTGGGGCGGGTACAGCAGGATTAGTTACGGCTAAAGGTGCAGCGGGGTTGGGTATTGGTTTTAAGGTAGCCATGATTGAAAGGAATCTGATGGGGGGAGACTGTTTAAATGTTGGCTGTGTCCCTTCTAAGTGCTTAATTCGCTCTTCCCGTGTAGTGGCAGAGATTAAACAAGCTCTACCTTATGGAATTCAGCCTCCAGACCGTATTGAGGTAGATTTTTCGGCGGTGATGGCAAGGATGCGTCAGGTAAGAACTAAAATTAGTCCTGTAGATTCGGCGGTAGCAGCCAAAAAAGCAGGAGTAGATGTGTTTTTTGGTGAAGCAAGGTTTAAAAGCGAAAATACGATTGCCGTAAATGGACAAACCCTCAAGTTTAAAAAAGCAGTAATTGCTGCTGGGGCGAGAGCAGTTGAACCAAAAATTGCGGGCATAGAAGAAGTTGGTTATTTGACGAATGAAACTGTTTTTTCTCTGACGGAATTACCAAAAAGATTGGCGGTAATTGGCGGAGGGCCAATTGGTTGCGAGTTGGCGCAGGCTTTTCAGCGTTTAGGTAGCCAAGTGATTTTATTTCACAAGGGCGATCGCTTGCTTAATAAAGAAGATCCAGAAGCAGCAGAGGTGGTGCAGCAGGCATTGAGCGAAGAGGGGATTCGTTTGGTATTAAATTGTCAGTTGCAGGAAGTAAAACAAAATCTTGAAGGCAAGATAATTAGCTTTGTTGGCGATGCAGGGTCAGAATCAGTTGTTGTAGATGAGATCTTGGTAGGCACGGGTAGACAGCCTAATATAGAAAACCTGAATTTAGCAGCGGCAAACGTAGAATATGACCCTAAAAAAGGAGTTAAAGTCAACGATCATCTGCAAACTACTAACTCTAAGATTTACGGTGCAGGAGATATCTGCATGAACTGGAAGTTTACCCATGCAGCGGATGCAGCAGCCAGAATTGTGATTAAAAATACTCTATTTGCTCCTTTTGGCTTGGGCAAATCCAAGCTTAGCGATCTGATTATGCCTTGGGTAACTTATACCGATCCTGAAATTGCTCATGTCGGAATGTATGAAGAAGAGGCAAAGGCAAAAGGAATTGACTGTCAGACAATTAAAATCGACTTTGACGATCTCGATCGCGCTTTAGCTGACGGAGAAACAGAAGGCTTACTCAAAATATTACACAAACGCGGTTCGGACGAAATTCTCGGGGCTACTCTGGTTGCTCGTCATGGGGGAGAAATGATTAGCGAGATTACTACCGCGATGATTGGCGGGATCGGGTTAAGTAAGATGTCTACTGTCATTCACCCCTATCCGACTCAGGCTGCTGTCATAAAACAGGCTGCCGATGCTTATCGTCGGACTTTATTAACCGAGAGAACTAAGAAATTATTGGGTTTTTTGACTAAGCTCTCTTAATTTTCCCGTAGGGTAGGTCAATCGTGGGTTAATTAATGGTCATGACTAGATCTACTAACCCTTATTTATGTTGTACAGAGATTAACTGGTAGACAAATAATAAAACAAGTTTTTCCTGGTTCAGATTCGAGGGAGACTGAGCCGCGATGACGATTCTCAACTATGCGCCGAACGTTATCTAAACCTAATCCTGAGCCTTTGCCAACGGTTTTGGTAGTAAAAAAGGGTTCAAAGATACGAGACTGAATTTCAGAGGGAATACCACAGCCTGAATCAATGACTTTAACAATAATGCGATCGCCTTTATTCACGGTAATAATTTCCAGATTGCCTTTTTCTGACATCGCATCAATGCTGTTGTCGATTAAATTAGTCCAAACCTGATTTAATTCGCTGCCAAAAGCCAGTATTTTCGGTAGAGCGCGATCGTAGGTGCGTTTGATTTTTACTCCTTGTTTAAGCTTATGAGAGAGAAGCTGGATCGTGTCTTCCAAACCCTGATGGACATCTACCTCTTGTTTGGCACCTCGATCTAAATGAGAATACGATCGCATTGACTGAACTAGATCGGAAACTCGTTCTGCACCCCGCAATCCAGACTGAATCATTACCATCACTTCAAAAGACAAAGCCAGCCAGCGCAAACCCATATCTTTTAGTTCTGTGGTGTCGTCGCGCCAGCGCGCCATTAATTCATCTAACATTATGGGTTGAACATTCCCTGCTGCCAAAGGTTCGGCTAGCTTCCAGGCTTCTTTTACGCCATAGTTTTCTAACCAGTCTAAAATCGCATCTTCTCGATCCATCATCGCCAAAGGATCATAGCGATCGCTCTGGATGAAATCATAGCCCTCGTCTCTTAGCTTAAGCCATTGAGCTGTATGTGCTTCATCTACGTTGCGCTGTCCATAAACTAGATTCATGCGCTGTAGTTCCAGCATTGCTGGCATAATATCCTTGAGCGATCGCACTACCGCAGCAGCAGGGTTATTGAGTTCATGAGCCAAACCTGCTGCTAATGTCCCCAAAGCTGCCATTTTTTCCCGATTTTGAATAAAAGACTGCAATCCTTTGACTCGGCTTTGTACCGTTTTAAAAACTGTCCTTTCAAAGTCACGGCATTGATGTACAAGCTGCAAGAAATCTTCTGAAGTAATTTCATGAATCTGGCAATCGCTCAAAGCTCTTAGGGTAACTGGCACCAAATCGTCCGTCATGATCTGGATTTCACCAAAAAAAGCAGGCGCATGGTGTTGTCCAATCGGCATTTCTATCCCTTCACTAAATCGGGTAATACCAATACTGCCAGATGTCAGAATAAAAAAGCCTTGGTGAGGATCTCCCTCCTGTACCAAAGTGTCTCCCTTAGCCAATTCTAATTTACTAGCGCGATCGCATACCCACTTTAGGCGATCGCTTTCCAACTTTTGAAACAACTCTAGCTTTAACAGTTCTTCAGAACACAGCATGGTTAGATAATTTGGTTTTCTTACTTGAGAATTTTAAAGTATTTCACAGATGATGGTTAATTATTCATTGAGCTGGCGATCGAAACGTCGATATTGCCAAAATAAATACTAAATGCAATTAATAAGTGTTCTAAAGATTTAATTAACCACCGAGCGTCTTGAATGTTTTGTAGCTGATAGTAAGTCACAATTAGGTAAATTTTTTTCTCCAGATCTGCTGTTGATTCAGGACAAATTGTTTTGGCTGGGTAGCTAGAGCAGATCGACGATTAAAAAGCTAAACAGCTGGCGACAAGTCTGTAAAATTAGAGTTCTGTTGAGCGGTTTGGCATCTGATTGAGGAAAGATGTCTGCTAATTTTTGTTCGAGCCTGGGTTTAAATTGATAGGTACTTTTTCTCGGTTTAATATTGCAGGTTAAGAAATGATATAAATCTTGTTTAAATACCTGATAATTATTGCGTAGGTCATATTAGAGCCATAAAACGTTGCGATCGCTCTAATATGGTTTGGTTATGTTCTATCTTACCTACATACTGTTGCAAGGCAATTCTAAAAGCTTTTTCTCAGAGCAAACTAGGATTATCGACTTTGGTAATTATTTTCCCTGCGCCCTTTGCCAATAGCTTCATCTTGGCAAGCTGTTTTAATCTCAAACGATAAATAATATACTGAGACAACAAAATTTCCAAGTCTTTTTGACGATCTCGCTCTAACTTGTGGATAAATGTCGTCAGGCGATCGATCTGAGCCTTTTGAGGGCAAAAGTACTTATATAAATATGTGTAGCGTAATAAATAAGAGTTGACCAGAGTTTTACGATGGTTATTGCTGCTATTTGATACTACTTCATTGGTTGCGATCACAGTGGCTAAATTATGATTGGCAATTGTTTGAGGATTAATAATCGCGATAACAGCTTTTAATTGCAGGTATGATTCTGTCTGCTGATAATTTTTGATTAGTTGAATCAACTGTTTGCGACGGCGAGCGTATGATTTGAGCGAACCGATAGTATCAAAAGTATTTAGCAGTAGGGGAACATAAACTATTGTTTCTGGTTTGTTTAACCAACAGTCCAAAATTAAATAGCAACAATAGCTTAAGAATTTATCGAATTGTTGTGTCTGGGAGGAAAAAATTATCTTTTCTAGTGCTTTAGCTACTTTGAGATCTTTGTTCTTACCCTGATGAAATAGCTGTTCAAATTCTTGGATTACTGCTGATGGCGATCGAATAGCTGCACATTGTCGCAGGTATTCCTAGACAATATTACAATCTCGATCAATTGCCTGGTGAGTCGAACCACTTATGTCTCTAATCACTACGAGAAATTAAATATAAACTTTCGTCACATTTTAACCTCAGATAATTTGAATTAGAGAAAAGTCTGCTTCACCAAAATGAATGCTAAAAGCCACCTGCAAATTTTCTAACGACTTGACTAACCAGGGAGCGCGATCTTCAGCTACGGTTTCGTAATGGGAAAAAAGAATGGAAAATCTCTGTTCTAAATAGGGTTTAACCTTGCCACACAAGAGTACTAATTTTAACAATAAGCCGATAGTTCTTACTTCTCCTAAATGATTGACTAAATCTAAATAATGCTCATGATTAAAGTTGCTTTTGCCATCTACCACCAAAAATTTAAACAGTTGGCAATAGGTTCGCAGAGTTAAAAACTCATCTAGCTCTCGATGATCGAAGTCGGTTAAAGTTTCTTGTAAATAATTATGTAGTTCGTGATAAAAATTCAGCTCACCGTATTTTGAATCTACGCCAGAGATAATATATTCATATAAATCAGCTTTAAATTCTCGGTAGGTTTTGACTTGACTAGTATGAGTTAGAAAATTTTGTGCCAGATCGTAATAACTATAGTTTTGCTCTACCTTGCCTATGTAATGACGCAAAGCCTTGTCCAATTCGCGATCGCTTAGTAAGGTAGGATTGTCTACTTTTTTGACTAATCTTTTGGGAATTTTATTTTGATTAGCAGCTTTGTATTGTTTGACTAGTCTTGTCAATCGTACACGATTGGTAATGTATTGAGATAAGTTTAGTTCATAGTTTGATTGAATCCCCGACTGAATAGTTTGCACGGTTTGTTGAAATTCGTCGGTGCTAGCTTCGGTTAACAAACAGTGTTGATGCAGATAGGGATAACGCTGAATCAGATCTCCGACTGAGTTAGTTACAGTTTCGATGCGATGACTACGGCGTTTATCTGGCTCTAAGCTACCATCAATTAAACGAGCCAAACGCTGAATCCTCAAGTAGTATTCGGTGTTTTGAAAATCTTTGACTAATTGTCTTAGTTTGCGGGAAGTTCGAGAATAAGCTTCCCCTGGAGGTAATGCTCGTTCAATCAAAATTAGCAGTTCAACAATTTCATATTTCAAATTAGGCTGCATTTGCCAACGATTGATTATAATGTGACAGCAACGATTGAAAAACAAGGGAAATTCTAACTCTGCATTATTAGCATCAATGATTTTTTCCAAAGCAGTGCGAATGTGATTATCTTTGTAGCCAGTCGCTCTAACAAATAAATGATTAAATCTCTCTAATACTTCAATAGAAGATTCGCTTTTGACACAATACAACAAATGATTGTAGATTTGCTGCTGTTCTTGTTTGGTTGAATGTGAAGTTTGTCGCCGTTTTATTCTGGTCACAATCAATTATCCTTCCCTGACTTTATTTAGGGGAAATACAATATAAACAATGCTTAAAATTTTAGTTATAAAACTATAATTTATTCTTAAATAGTAAAACCTTATTTTGTTTAATGCTGTAAATTTTTAATCAAGTTTTTTGCTAATTATTTTGATTACATCTACCAAAACAAGCAGCCTATAATAGCAGTGAAAAACTATAATTAAGTGTTTTCCGACCTAATTAGCACCATGAACCTCTATTTTTCTTTAGCACAACTCAGTATAATTCTTAAAACTAATCCCTTAAATCTTGCTGCAAATGATTTAGATTTATCGGTATTTGGTATTACTACAGATACGCGCACTATAAAACCCCAAGAAGTATTTGTGGCTCTAGTGGGAGAAAATTTTGACGGACACAACTTTGTAGATCGAGCTATAGCCAAAGGCGCGATCGCGATTATTGTTAACCATCAAATAGAATCTTTAAATGTTCCCCAGTTTATTGTTGAGGACACCTTAAAAGCGTATCAACAAATTGCCCGCTGGTGGCGCGATCGCTTTAATATTCCCGTGATTGGGGTAACGGGTTCGGTAGGAAAAACCAGTACTAAAGAATTAATCTCTGCCGTCTTAAGCACGCAAGGTAAGGCACTAAAAACTGAGGCCAACTTTAACAATGAGATTGGTGTTCCCAAAACCTTGCTCCAAATTACCTCAGAACATGATTATGCTGTGATTGAAATGGCAATGCGAGGAGAGGGAGAAATTGCGCTACTGTCAGAGATCGCTCGCCCCACTATAGGAATTATTACCAATGTAGGAACGGCTCATATTGGTCGTTTAGGCTCAAGAGAAGCGATCGCCAGAGCTAAATGCGAACTTTTGGCACAGATGCCCCATACTAGCACCGCTATTTTAAATTACGACAATTCTTTGCTAATTGCAACCGCCGACAAAGTTTGGCAAGGAAAAACAATTACCTATGGCTTGACGGGGGGAGATATCAAAGGAGAAATCAACGGGGATACTTTAAAAACTTTGGCACATAATTTCCCTTTACCTCTACCAGGAGAACATAATGCCAGCAATTTTCTGGCAGCAATTGCAGTTGCTCGAGTCTTAAACCTAGATCTTGCTCCCTTAGTTGCAGGGTTACAGGTTGAATTGCCCCAAGGGCGATCGCGACGTTATGATTTACCTAGTGACGTAGTTCTTCTCGATGAAACCTACAATGCAGGTTTAGAATCGATGCTGGCTGCGATCGAGATGCTGAAGCAAACCCCTGGCAAAAGACACATTGCGGTGTTAGGCACGATGAAGGAATTAGGCCAACACTCATCCCAGCTACATCGCCAAGTAGGAGAAAAAGTCCAAGAACTAGGTGTCGATCTTTTATTAGTCTTAGCAGACGAAGCTGCAACTCAAGAAATTGCTCACAGTGCCAAAGGAATTGCTGCCGAATGTTTCAGCGATCGCATTACTTTAACTAATAGATTAACAGAGATCATGCGTCCAGGCGATCGTATTTTGTGCAAGGCTTCTAACTCTGTTGGTTTAAGTAAAGTTGTAGAGGAATTAATCTTAAAGCAATAAAAAATGCAGAGATTTTGAATTATATCCCTGCATTTAGTACTTCTGATGACTAATTAATTAATAAGCATCTTGTAGCTCATAAAAGTCAGGAGATACATAATCTTTGCGCAAGGGAAAGCCTACCCAATCTTCGTTCATTAAAATGCGCTTGAGATTAGGATGTCCTTCGTAGATGATGCCAAACATATCGTAGCTTTCCCTTTCCTGCCAGTCTGCTGCTTTCCAAATCCAATACAGAGAAGGGACTCTCGGATTATCTCTAGTCAGAAAAACCTTGAGACGGACTTCTTCTGGCTGCTCGATATCATCGCCAACTTTAATTAGATGGTAAAAGCTAACTAGCTCTTTTCCTGGGCCTAAATCGTAAGCTCCCTGACACTGGAGGTAGTTATAACCATAAGCATACAGCGCAGTGGCGATCGGCAGTAATAAATCTGCTTCTACCTTAATCATTTCCACATTAGAAGTATCGGGTGCTAAAGCCTCATTGTCAAAGCCATTTTCCGTAAGCCAGGTAGAAGTTTGACCCGCAGCAACTATCTCAGATGCTGCCTCATTTCCTTGAGGATTCTCTTGAGGATTCTGATTTTCTTTTTCTTCAGCCACGTTCCACCTCTTTCTCTGCTGATTCTATTGCCGGTAAAGGCATACCCATAGCTTCGGCAAGCTCTTTTGGTGGTGCTTGGCGAGTCTCAGACTGAATGTATTTACCATCAAAAATTGGCTCAACCGACTTCATATTGTGCATCGTGCTGTAGTAGCGATGAGTCTGTTCGACAGTTGAAGCTCTTTCCTGTATCGATTGATTAGAAATTTTTTTGCGTAGCTTAATGATGGCATCAAAAATAGCTTCTGGACGAGGAGGACAACCAGGCATATATACATCCACGGGTATTAGCTTGTCTACACCCCTTACAGTAGTTGTAGAGTCAGCACTAAACATTCCTCCAGTAATGGTACAGGCACCCATCGCAATTACATACTTAGGTTCGGGCATCTCTTCATAGAGGCGAACCAAAGCAGGAGCCATTTTCATGGTAATTGTGCCTGCGGTAATAATCAAGTCCGACTGACGAGGACTAGAACGAGGTACTAAGCCATAGCGGTCAAAATCAAATCTAGAACCAATCAAGGCAGCAAATTCGATAAAACAACAGGCTGTACCATATAACATGGGCCACAGACTAGATAGCTTTGCCCAATTATAGAGATCGTCTACCGTAGTCAAAATGACGTTTTCTGATAAATCCTGGGTTACCTTGGTCGGGCTAATCGGATTAAGTATTTTTTCTTGTTGCTGTTGTTCAAATGTTGAAGAATTCATGACCATTCTAAAGCTCCTTTTCTCCACGCATACACTAAGGCAATTACCAAAATGGCAATAAAAATTAGGGCTTCTACAAATGCTAACAATCCTAAACGACTGAAAGCTACTGCCCAAGGATATAAAAACACTGTTTCTACATCAAAGACCACAAACACCAAAGCAAACATATAATAGCGGATGTTAAACTGAATCCAAGCACCGCCAATGGGTTCCATCCCAGATTCGTATGTTGTTTGGCGTTCTGGACCACCGTTACTAGGTCTTAATAGTTTAGAGGCAGTTAAAGCTAGGGCTGGGACTGCGCTACAAATGAGTAAGAAACCCAAGAAATATTCATAACCGTTGAGGACAAACAATTTTTATTTATTACTCCCTAGTGAATTGTGTATGTCGTTACTATATTTGTTTACTTTATACTAATTGTAATGGAATTTAGAGATTGAAAAGGTAACAAGCGATCGCCAATAAATATTTTAATCTTAAAAGATTAATTTGAACTAAGACAAGTAGAAATCAGCAGTTACTGTAAGACTCCAATTACCCCATAGTAAACACAAGCACCAGCACTCAACAAATAAACCAACCAAGTCAGAAAAAACCCAACGGCGCGTCCTACTGATGGGCCATAAGTTTTGATTACTGCCCAAGCATGAAAAATGCGAGCAATAGTCAGCACACTGCCCAAAAGCCATAATAACCAAGCTGGTGAACTGACTGACTCCAGCAAGAGAATCAGCAGCAACGCCAAGGGAACATATTCAACAAAATTACCAAAAGCTCTTACTTTACGCTGTAACATTCCATCATCGCGCTTTTTTGTCGCTACAAATTTTTGAGTATAGTTTTCGACGAAGGCTGCCCAGTTTCCAGGTTTTTCGAGATAGTTGGGTTGATTAGATATGTCTGCTTTTGACTCTCCATGCCAAACCCTGGTACTTGTTCGCTCCATCACTACAAGATAAGATAAAGCGATCGCCATAAATCCGAATATTCCGCCGAAAAATGTTGCAATAGGAAGAGTATTGTTCATCTGTATTTACTGGAAAATTTGTTGTTGATCTAGAGAAAAATGATGCGATTACGCTTCTTCTGAGATTATTTGTATCTGTGGCTCAGCTAGCCGCAGGGATCGCATTCCCAGAAATAAAGGCAAGGCAAAAGATAAACCAATGATTAAATCTAAGACAATATAAATCCAGAGAAATTTCATTTGCAATCTTGTCCCTTCTGTAACCACAAAGATCCAAAACACTACCACAGAAATGAATAGATCTAAGGCAAAAAAGCTAGAAATTTGATTGATAAATAACTGTTTCCAGAATAAAGCTAAGTTAAAACCATGATCGGCAATAAAGGCAATAAATTGTGAGTAGGGTATGACTAAACCAAGTAAAGACAAGCAGAAATAAATTGGCTGCATAATAACTATCTAGCAGAAGCTTTTCAATTAACTTGCCTATCAGTTTAGAAACTTCTTGTTTAACTGTCTTATCGATTCTTCCGAAAAATGTTTTATTCTTACGATTAATTAAAATAAGTTTTGATAGGCCTTGGGCGTAATTTGAAAATGCTGACGAAATACCCTAGTAAAATGACTTTGGTTTTTGAATCCAACTTCCTGACATACAAGCGCAATTGGTAAATTTTTTTGCCGTAATAGCGTTTTAGCTTTTTCTAACCGACATTGAGTAATATATTGATGGGGTGGTAATCCCATACATTGCTTAAATAGACTAGCAAAGTAATGCGGACTAATTTGAATTAGATTAGCCAGTAAATCTAGACTTAGGTTTCGATCTAAATGTTCTTGAATGTATTCAATAATTATTTTTAATTGATATGGGGGCAATCCTCCCCTGTATTCTTTAATGAAATTTTTAACTGCATATCGTCGTAATAAATGCGCTGCTAGTGCTATTGTCATCGAATCAGCATAAAGCTTGCTATCTTCACCAGCAATTTCTAATTCCGTCTTTAATGCTAATGCCATTTGTTGAATCAAAGGATCTTGGAATTTCAAATGCGATAACCCTCTGGGTACGCTTCGCGATCGCAATCTAACATTACTATCAGCAGTTTCGCCGACAGCTATCAAAACATCAGGAGACAAAAATAAATCGATCAAAGGTACTTCCCGATCCGTTTTTACTCTGGGAAAAAGTTCGCCAGCAGGGATAAGAGCTACATCGCCTTTGGTATATTGTTCATGATGCCACTGTCCATTAATTTGAAAACTCGCCTGAAATTCTCCTTGACAAACAATTAAAATGTGACTGGGAGTAACTGCTTCGGGCATCTCACCCGCGGGTTCTAATTCATAAACCAAACCAAGCTTATCCCATCCTGCTGTGTTGCTGGAAAGAAGATGCTCGTGTTCATCTTCACCGTATAAGTTGGTAAGAGACTGTTGTGAAGGCAAAATTAAAGATTAAGAGATTAAACTACAGAATATTACTGTGTGTTGCTGTAAGTTCGAGATTTTTCTTTTCTTATTGAGTTTTATGCTCGACATTATTTACTACTTTCAATCCACTATTCCACGAAAAAACAACACTAACTACTTTAAGGGATCGCAGCGAATTTCAATAATAAAACCATCGGGATCGTAGATATAAAAACCTTTACCAGTCAGACGAGTCACCACGTCAATCGCCACAGGAATTTGAAGTTCTTTTATGGTTTTTACTGCATCATCAAATAGTTGCGGATCGATATCAAATGAAAGATGATTAGCGCGGGTAAACTGTTTCTCTGGATCTTGATTGGGCGGGTTTAGATCGGGTTCGGCAAATAAATCGAGAATTATGCCGTCAGGAGTTTTAAAATTACAAACTTTTCCTGCTGCGACTAACTTTACTAGCGTAGATGGAACTTCTTCTCCTGTTAGCTGATGTAAACCTAAAATATTGCCATAAAAATGCTTGGATGTGTTCATGTCTTTAACGTTTAAAGCAATGTGATGCACACGCCGTAAACTGCCAGATGCTAAACCTTGAGACTTTATTTCTTGTTTAAGCATAATAACCAAATATTAATATAAGAGCGTTTGCCCTTACTGTAACTCTACTCGATGGGTTGTTCCTGCAACGGTAACGCGATCGCCTGTAACTAATTTACGCCCTCGTCTCATCTCTTCTTCGCCGTTTACCTCCACCATGCCTTGTTTAATAATAATTTTGGCTTCTCCGCCAGTTTGGGCAATTCCCTGCCATTTAAGAAACTGATCGAGTTTGATGTGCGATCGCAATGTCGAATTGTGGATCATAAGCGATAAAAATACTGATAGACCTTAGTGAACCCTAATTTATTGTACAGATTTATTCCCTCTTGGTTCTCGGTTTCTACCTGAAGATAGGCTTTAGTCGCACCGTTGGCTTTGCCCCAGTTCAACATGACTAAAATTTGAGCTAATTTTTGGTCTTGTACCGCTCGCTACATGAGTGTTGACTATTGACTGATAATGTTACTCTTTTACTAAAGTTTATATGATTGAACTGATGAGCGACAATCAAGATCAAATAGTCGAGCAACTTTCGATACAACTATCAGCGATTCAGGAACAGTTAAGCCAGTTATCTAACCGTTTTGATAACTGGGAAAATAATCTCAGCGAAGTATCTAGCCTACCAGCCAAAATATCTCAGTTGGAAGATGACCTAATGTTGTTGGGCGATCGCTATCGTTATCAAGATCTGCAAAAATATCTGGCAGCAAAAAACTGGTTTGAAGCGGATAAAGAAACTATTAGAGTAATTTTAGCCGTTACAGCCAAGGAAATTGAAGAGTTGACTCCAGAAGATATTCAGCATTTTCCCTGTAATGACTTAATGGTAATCGATCGCCTTTGGACTAGGTACAGTGATGGACGTTTTGGCTTTAGTCCTCAACTAAAAATTTACCAAGAAAAAGGTGGTAGTTTTGACACGACTGTCGAACAAAATCAGCAGCTTGTCGAAACCTGGGGAGAACATTTGGGATGGCGCAAAGATAATCGCTGGCTTCCCTGTAGCGAATTGGATTTTAGTCTTAATGCACCCTTCGGTTGTCACCCTTCTCGTTGGTGGAATTCTCCTTACGGTTCAAAAATGACCAATTTTTTTTTAGGACGTTTGATTACCTGTGAGATCGCTGCTAAGTAATACACATCAACATTTAGTTTATATTTAAAGCTAAAAGCTAATAGCCAGATCGTTATCGACTTCATACTTTAATCAACATTTTAAACTATGGCTACTCTCTCTTTAGATAATAGTTTAACTACCGTAATGATTATTTTTGCGGTTGAACCAGAACAGCAGCAAGAACTTATTGATGCAATTAAAGAGTTTGTTGAGACTGTCAAAACTCAACCAGGCTTTGTTTCGGCTAATTTACATAAAAGTATTGACGGGGTAAAAGTCGTTAATTATGCCCAGTGGTCTAGTAGGTCGGCTTATGAATCTTTTGTAAATAACGAAAAAGTACAGTCGCAAGCTGGCATTCGAGAATTTACTCCTCCAGATTCTCACGTATATGAAATAGTGACCTCAGAATCGAAAGTAGGTACGCCAGAAATAAAAGAGGGAGAATACATCGTTCACGTTGCCGAATTTAGTATGTCGTCAGAGAATCAGCCAAAAATGGTAGAACTGGCTAAAGAACACGTAAAACCTGCAATGGAACAACCAGGATTAATCTCCGCTACTTTTCACCGCAGTTTAGATGGTACTCGCGTAATTAACTACGGACATTGGGCAAACAAAGAGGCTATTGAAGAACTTAGAAAACAACCAGGCTTTAGCAAAGATAAACCTTACTGGGAAGGACTTGCCGATAATGTATATCATCTTTATGAAGTAGTCCATACCGTTAACTCATAATTTTGGTTAGGGCGAATAGCTATTCGCCCCTACGTTATTCTTCATTCTTTTATAAATATGGCTAAACCAACAATTCTTACCATAGATGACGATTTAGAAGTCTTACAGGCGATCGCCCGCGATCTCAGAAAAGAATATGGCGATCGCTTTCGCATTGTCCGCGCCAACTCTGGGGCATCGGCAATTGAAACCCTAGAACAACTTAAGTTGCGTAACGAGACGGTAGCTTTATTCCTCACAGATCAAAGAATGCCCGAAATGAACGGGGTAGAGTTTATCGAACAAGCTGCACCGATGTTCCCCAAAGCTAAACGGGTATTGCTTACGGCTTATGCGGATACGAATGCAGCAATTCAGGCAATCAATAGCGCCCGACTCGATTATTATCTCCTCAAGCCTTGGGATCCTCCTGAAGAAAAACTATATCCTGTCTTAGACGATCTGTTAGAAGATTGGTTAGCCGTATATCGTCCTGCATTTGAAGGCATTAGAGTGATTGGCGATCGCTGGTCACCCTGTTCTCATAACGTAAAAGATTTTTTAGCCCGTAATCAGATTCCCTATCAGTGGCTGGATGTAGAAACTGAACCAGAAGCTACTAAACTGCTTGATTATGTATCAAATGGCAGTCAGCCTAAACTCCCTTTAGTCTTATTTGCCAACGGAGATAGATTAGAACAGCCCAGTAACCTGGAAGTTGCCGAAAAAATCGGGCTACAAACCCAAGCCGAAAAGCCTTTTTACGATCTGGTAATCGTTGGAGGAGGCCCAGCAGGCTTAGCAGCAGCGGTATATGGCGCATCGGAAGGCTTAAGTACGGTAATGATCGAACGTTCTGCCCCTGGTGGACAGGCAGGTTCTAGTTCTCGCATTGAAAACTATCTCGGTTTCCCTGTTGGTTTAAGCGGTGACGACCTAGCTAGGCGTGGTGTAACTCAGGCAAGACGCTTTGGCGTAGAAATTTTAACTCCCCAAGAAGTTGTAGAAGTAAGGCTAGAAGATCCCTATCGCATTGTCAAGTTAGCCGATGGTAGCGAAATCAACTGTCATGCGTTATTACTAGCAACGGGAGTATATTGGCGCAAATTAAATTTGCCTGGGTGCGATCGCCTGACGGGTAGAGGTGTCTATTATGGCGCAGCAAAAACCGAAGCTTTATCTTGCCAAGATGAACATATTTATTTAGTTGGGGGGGCAAATTCGGCCGGACAAGCAGCGATGTATTTTTCGCAATATGCTTCTAAGGTAACTATGTTAGTGCGAGGAGACTCTCTGACTAAAAGTATGTCTCAGTATCTGATCGATCAGATTGGTGCTACAGAAAACATCGAAGTGCTTCCCCATACCGAAATTGCGGCAGTACACGGCGAAAATAGTCTTACAGGACTGACTTTACTCTATAACCAGACAGGAGAAACTGAAAAAGTAGAAACTAATTCTCTGTTTATCTTTATTGGCGCAAAACCTGAAACCGAATGGCTAGATGGCGTAATAGCCAGAGATGAGCGAGGCTTTATCTATGCGGGGGCAGATTTGAAGAAAAACGAGCATTTTCGGGGCTGGAATCGCGATCGCGATCCGTTCTTATTAGAAACTAGCGTCCCTGGGATCTTTGTCGCAGGAGATGTGCGACATAACTCAGTTAAGCGGGTAGCTTCTGGTGTGGGAGAAGGTTCGATCTCCATTATGTTCGTGCATCGTTATTTAGCTGAAGTAGGTGCGTAGTTAACATTGAACATTGAACATTGAACATTTATCAGCCTTCAGGATAATAAGTTTCATCTTAGTTCGATTCTCATTATTTGCGACGCGAAGGACGCGCCTCCAGGCGCTAATCCTTTAGGGCTAGTCCTTTAGGGCGTAGCTTATCCTTTAGGACTTATTACGCTTTGCTAAAATTTACGAGCGCAATTGTTAACCAAGAAGTATTGGATGGCGATCGCCTGGTTGCTGTTTGCCAATTAATTATCTATATAATAATTAATCAAATACAACTAGACTTCAGACCCTAAAAGATTTAGCATTAGCTACTAAGCAAAAAAATGTGATAGAGGAAAGAGTTTGAGCAAGCTATTAAAAATAGCCCAGGCGATCGATATCTTAAATGAATGGATTGGTCGTATTATCTACTGGCTAGTATTGTTAATGGTTGCAGTAGGAGTATGGAATGTTTTGGGGCGATATTTAGGGCGGATTATCGGGACTAATCTTACTTCTAACTCCCTCATCGAAATCCAGTGGTATCTGTTTGATGTGGTATTTTTGTTTGGTGCTGCCTATGCCCTTAAATATGACGAACACGTTCGAGTAGATATTTTTTATAAAGGCTGGAGTCGTCGTCGCAAAGCTCTAGCTAATTTTTTAGGCAATGTTTTATTTTTAATTCCTTTTAGCAGTCTACTTATTTATTATTCTTGGGGAACAGTAGTTAATTCGTGGAGAATACAGGAAATGTCTCCCGATCCTGGTGGTTTACCGCGATATCCCATCAAGTTTGCCATCATTCTCGCTTTTATTTTGTTAATTTTGCAGGGCATCTCCGAAGCAATTAAAAACTGGAATATTTATACTAGTCGTGAGGATAGGCAATGAGTTATGACTGGTTAAGCATAGTAATGTTCGCGGGTGCATTACTCTTTTTGTCCACTGGCTTTCCTGTCGCTTTTTCTTTAGGTGGGGTAGCAATTCTTTTCGCCTTAATTGGTACAGCATTAGGGGAATTTAGCTTAAGTTTTTTTCAGGCAATGCCAAGCCGTATTTTTGGAATTATGGCTAACTATACATTGCTAGCTATTCCCTACTTCATTTTTCTCGGTTCGATGCTGGAAAAAACGGGCATTGCGGAGAAACTATTAGAAACTATGGGCATCCTCTTTGGTAGAGTAAGAGGCGGTTTGGCTTTAGCGGTGGTAATTGTTGGAGCATTGCTGGCAGCTTCTACTGGAGTGGTAGCTGCCACTGTGGTAGCGATGGGCTTGATTTCTTTGCCGATTATGCTGCGCTATGGCTATAGCAAGGAGTTGGCTGCGGGGGTAATTGTCGCTTCTGGTACTTTGGGACAGATTATTCCGCCTAGCGTAGTACTGGTAGTCTTAGGCGATCAGTTGGGTGTTCCAGTCGGCGATCTGTTTGTTGGCTCATTAATTCCTGGATTAATGATGGCAATGGCTTTTGCCATTTATGTTTTGATTCTAGCTTATCTCAAGCCAGAAGTTGCCCCTGCTTTGCCTGCCAGCATGAGAATTAGTGGAAAAAAGCTGTTGATACGAGTAGTAACTGTAATGCTACCACCGCTTGTATTAGTGGTTTTGGTATTAGGCAGCATTTTCCTGGGTATCGCCACGCCAACAGAAGCAGGTGCATTAGGTTCGGTAGGGACAATAATTTTGGCAGCTATTAACCGCCAATTGAACTGGGCCGCGTTGCGAGAAGTATGTGATGCAACCATGCGAATTACCACCATGGTAATGTTTATTCTGATTGGTTCGACTGCTTTTAGCTTGGTGTTTCGAGGCTTGGGGGGAGACAGGTTTATGGAAAACTTGCTAGTTAATCTTCCTGGGGGAACAGGCGGCTTTTTGCTAGTTAATATGCTGGTGATTTTTTTATTGGGTTTCTTTATTGATTTCTTTGAAATCGCCTTTATTGTGATTCCCATCTTTGCTCCCGTGGCTCAACAGCTAGGATTAGATTTGGTTTGGTACGGCGTAATCATTGGAGCTAATTTACAAACCTCCTTCTTGACTCCTCCCTTTGGTTTTGCCCTTTTTTACTTACGAGGAGTTGCACCACCAGAACTCAAAACCAAAGATATTTATCGCGGGACAATACCTTTTATTCTGCTACAGCTTTTAGTTCTAATTCTGATTATTATTTTTCCTCAGATAGTAAACTTTTTGCCTTCTTTAAATTCGTCTCCAGGTTCAATTTAAACTATTAAGGTTTTACTACTAGCTATTTTAGTTACTACTTATTTCTTGAAGTTGCGCTCGCTAATAATAATCTACTCCATGATTAATGCGATCGATTCCTGGGATAATCTATTTTTTAGCGAGCGCTTTATAGTTAGAGCTTTATAGTTAGAGCGATCGCACTATGCTAATTACTGATTTAACTCAGCAACTACAGACTGAGGCCAAAACCCCTGTATATCTTTGGGTAACATATTTGCTACATCTTCGATTTCGCCGCGAGTTACCCATTCAGATAAAACGGCGAAAACTCCTTCGATCAAGGCCTCGATCTCTACAGGATAGTGTCCTTGAGGTAAATTACTTTTGACTTTATCGACAAAAGCACTAACCGATCTTTCTTTGGTAGGGGTAGCTGCTGGCTTCCAACCTTGATAATAGAATCCTGCTAGCATTACCGGAAATTGCGCGCCTAGCTGTGCTGCTTCTTCTAAAGGAATGCGATCGCGTAGACTGTGCAAAACTGCTTTAATGCCGATAAATACAGTATGTTTATCTTCTAGATCAAGTTGCTCGGCAACATCATTAATAAATTGGTGTGTTTTTTCTAAGGTACGGTCAAATACCGTTAATCCATTGGCAGACATAATAATCTTGAAACTTTAATTAGTATTTGCGATCCCCACTTTGACATTATTCCTCTAAAAAAACTTCCCACTGAATATAGATTTACGCTCAGCCTAATTTTTAACTATTGATTACTTTTATACCTTGAGAGGTATATCGCCACACTGAGTTATTTGTTGAAGATTATTTCGCTCTTGATTGAAAAAGCAAAAAGCCGCGAATACTCGTAATAGAGAATGCGCGACTTAAAAATAATTATCAAATCAATTTGATTCAACTAGAAAATCTATATTTTGGCTGGTTGGGCTGTTTTAGCAGTAAGCTTTTCATACGTTTCACGCATTTTTAAGCCAACTAATACTTGGAATAAACCAGTTCCGTTGCTAGAACCAGGATAGTCTTTATGCTTCAACAACAGCTCCGTCATTTCGCCGTAGTGACTAGTGCTAGTGTTACTTAAATGACTCTCAATGTAGATCATCTGTTCGAGGTTTCCGAATTCACCATCTACCTCTAAAATCGATACTTCATTATTGTAAAAGCTATCAGGACCATAATACATTTTGATGCCTGGAATAGGACATTGAAGTTTACGTCCACAAGGTCGCCAGTGAATTGTTGAACCTTCATCAAATAGATAGACAGTATTGAAGTTTTCTACACCTTCTTTCTGAATCAAACGAACTTTTAACAGATCGCTATCTTTATCTTTGACTAATTCTGTAGGTAATACCTGAATTACTACATCAGCAAACTCTCTCTGTACTTCAATATAGGCTTTAAAATCGGGTTCGCGAGCCTTGATAGAAGCCAAAATATCTTCGTAAGTATGACCCCTTTCAGCCATGTCACGCTGAATTTTCCACTGAATTTTAACTTCGTCGCTAATGTCTAAATAAACGCTGAAATCTACGAGTTCGCGGACTCTCTCGTCATATAGAGGGTGTAACCCTTCGATGACAATTACCTTATTAGGGTAAACTTTTTCAGGAGGATCGAGTTCACCAGTTTCATGATTATAAATTGGCTTGTCGATCACATTACCTTCTTTGAGAGACTTAACTTGCTCGTACATCAGGTCAAAGTTATTCGCTTTGGGATTTAAAGCTGTAACACCTGCTGCTCTTCTACCTTTGCGATCAAGACTATGATAGTCATCAAGACAAATCACGGTCATAAACTCTTCGCCAAATAAGTCGCTCAGACGGCGAAGAAAGGTTGACTTGCCACATCCGGAGTCTCCTGCTACTCCGATAAGCACTACTCTGTCTAAATCGGCGGTCATAAAATTCCTCTTCTACAAAACTAAATATTTAACTCATAAATTGTTAAGCGATCCTAAGGAGTCAACCTGCAAACACATCCTGTTTAAATCCATGTCCTCAAAGACAGTTAAGCCTTATATTCCGACATGGCTTAGATACATACACAAGTTCATTTCCGTGAGATTTCTCCAAGCTATTTTGCCAGAGTTTTTCCAGAGAATTGCTTAGAGCAAGCTTGATTTTTAGCTAGTTAATCTGAGTATAAAATGCTAATTACTAACATTGATGAATCTTACCAGAAGCTAACCACCTCTACAAGAGAGAACAGCTTGAAATTCTGTTGTAACAAATCAATAAATCGACTAGTGTTTTTTGTTCTAGCAGTTTAAGAAAAAATTAAAATGAATTCAAAACTACAGATTTTAAACATCCCCAGAATGTAACCTGAAACTAAACAATCTATCTTGCTCAATTTCCTCCAGGTTTTTCTGTGCTGATGAATCAATAAGAGTCTCTCAATGATAGTCTATTAATACAGTACAAACAGTCTAAGCTGCTGTCTTTGGTTTCTTGTTCAAGTTAGTAATGAGCCAGAAGATAGATTCAGTTATGTAAAGTATTTAATAGTTTAAATTTAAGTTGGGGGAATCAAGTTCAGGTAATGTACAACTCTAGTGCAGCGTTTTCTAGCAGCAATACCGAATACAAAAACCGTTTATTTATTTATGAGGTAGAAGGTTTATCTCAAAATAGCGTCAATACTAAAGTACCAATTCGTAGCAGTGGTACTGTATTCATTACTGTTCCTTATAACAGAATGAATCAAGAGATGCGTCGCATCAATAGTTTGGGTGGAAAAGTAATCAAGATCAAGCCTGTTGGCAGTAATATACCAGCTCAAGACAGCCAACCTGCCCCCGAACAGAAAGAAGCTTCTAATAATAACAAACCTATGACTCAAACAAAACCCAAACAAGCAAAACAAAAAGTTCCTGTTAATATTTATCGTCCTAAAGATCCTTACATTGGTAAGTGTGTTGATATCTATGACTTAGTAGATGAGGGTGGAGTTGGTACTTGTCGCCACATGACCTTCGATCTTTCTGGAGGAGATTTACACTATGTAGAAGGGCAAAGTATCGGTATTGTCCCTCCAGGCGAAGACGATCAAGGCAAGCCAAACAAGCTCAGGCTATATTCTATTGCTTCTACTCGCCACGGTGACAATTTAGATGACAAAACGGTATCGCTGTGTGTTCGTAAATTAGAGTATAAAGACCCCGAGACAGGAGAACACGTAGAAGGAACTTGCTCTAGCTTCTTGTGCGGTCTTCAGCCTGGTGATGATGTAGCTATTACTGGCCCTGTAGGTAAAGAGATGCTCCTACCTGAGGATGAAGATGCCAACGTTGTTATGATTGCTACAGGAACTGGGATCGCTCCTTTCCGTGCCTATCTATGGCGGATGTTCTTTGAAGGAGACAAAAATCCTGATTATAATTTTAAAGGCTTAGCTTGGTTGTTCTTTGGTATTCCTACAACACCCAATATTCTTTATAAACAACAGCTAGAAGAATTAGCAGCTAAATATCCCGATAACTTCCGTATGGATTATGCCATTAGCCGTGAGCAAAAGAACCCCGAAGGTGGCAGAATGTACATTCAACACAAAATTGCTGAACAGGCTGATGCTTTGTGGGAATTAATGCAAAATCCTAAAACTCACACCTATATCTGTGGTCTTAAAGGCATGGAAAGCGGTATTGATGAGGCACTTAGCGCAGCAGCAGATAAGAATGGCGTTAATTGGGACGAGTATCGCAAAGCAATGAAAAAAGAGCATCGTTGGCACGTTGAAACTTACTAAGATTGCTCAAGTTAAGTTGTGCAATGGTGTGCAATAGGTTGTTTTTCTGGCTGAAGAAAACCTACGAAAAAACTCTATTCTGCAATGCGTCTGCCAAGTGAATTTGGTAGGCGCTTTTATTTTATTAAAAGATGAAAATTTTTATCTTAAATGAAGAATTAAGAACAAATGATCTCTACTGTGTGGATGGATATAACAATGAGGCAAGTTTTATATGCCAGGAACTTTGCAAGTTAGTCGAAACTTGTCGATCGCTCTAACCATTTTTTAGCTAGTTTAAAAATAAAGCTATTGGCTTGTGTTCATTTTTAAAGCATCGATCCATTACATTAAAAAGCATTTTGTGTCAAATATTGCATTAAAAATGAGAATTACGTTAAATTTAGTTAAGCAAGAGGTAATATTAAAGAAAAGAAACTTGACCTAAACAGCGTTTGGCAGCTTAAAGTACTTAAATTAAGTTTCATGCATAATACGAGCCAAAAAGATGTCATGCCTAGTTATTAGGTAGACATAAGGGAAGAGGTTGAATATCTGTACACCTAATATCAAGTGGCTTAGTCTGCTATAGCTTTTAGTCAATACTTTAGAACGGACAAAAAATAAGCTAATAAATCTAATAAATATTTAATTTAGAACAAAACATACCCTATGAAGAACTTTTCGTGGAGAATCGTATTACTTTGGACATTACCTTTACTGGTAGTAGGCTTTTTCCTGTGGCAAGGAACTTTTGCCGCGACTACTGCTAGTAATAGCCTCAGCGGCAACACAGCAAGTACCCGCATGACCTATGGTCGTTTTTTAGACTACCTCAATTCGGACAGAGTTACTTCCGTAGAATTATATGAAAATGGAAGAACTGCTATTGTTCAGGCGATCGATCCAGAATTAGACAACCGCCTACAAAAGCTAAGAGTTGATTTACCTGCTAATTCACCAGAGTTAATCGCTAAGTTGCGCGATGCTGATGTTAACTTCGACTACCATCCTGCTGGTAACGAAGGAGCGGTTTGGGGGCTTTTGGGTAATCTGATTTTCCCTGTAATCTTGATTGGAGCATTATTTTTCTTGTTCCGCCGTTCTAACAATATGCCTGGTGGGCCTGGTCAAGCAATGAGCTTTGGCAAATCTAAAGCCAAGTTCCAAATGGAAGCTAAAACAGGCATCATGTTCGATGATGTTGCCGGTATTGACGAAGCTAAAGAAGAACTACAGGAAGTTGTAACCTTCCTCAAGCAGCCTGAAAGATTTACCGCAGTTGGAGCGAAAATTCCCAAAGGTGTATTGCTAATTGGACCTCCAGGAACAGGTAAAACTCTTTTAGCTAAAGCGATCGCTGGTGAAGCTGGTGTTCCCTTTTTCAGTATTTCAGGTTCTGAATTTGTCGAAATGTTCGTTGGTGTCGGTGCATCTCGCGTCCGTGATCTATTCAAAAAAGCCAAAGAAAACGCTCCTTGTCTAATCTTTATTGATGAGATTGATGCAGTAGGTCGTCAACGTGGTGCTGGTATTGGTGGCGGTAATGATGAGAGAGAACAAACTCTCAACCAATTGCTGACTGAAATGGATGGTTTTGAAGGTAATACAGGGATTATTATTATCGCTGCTACTAACCGTGCCGATGTTTTAGACTCCGCGCTAATGCGTCCTGGTCGTTTTGACCGCCAGGTAATGGTAGATAACCCCGACATTAAAGGTCGCTTAGAAATTCTCGAAGTTCACTCTCGCAACAAAAAAATTGCTCCTGAAGTTTCTTTAGATGCGATCGCCCGTCGTACTCCTGGGTTCTCTGGTGCAGATCTAGCTAACCTGCTCAACGAGGCAGCTATTTTGACCGCTAGAAGACGCAAAGAAGCAGTTACCATGCTAGAGATAGACGATGCGGTAGATCGTGTTGTGGCTGGGATGGAGGGTACTCCTTTAACCGACGGGAAGAGTAAGAGACTGATTGCTTATCATGAAATCGGTCATGCGATCGTTGGTACCTTAGTGAAGGATCACGATCCAGTACAGAAAGTTACTTTAATTCCTCGCGGACAGGCTCAAGGTTTAACTTGGTTTACTCCCAATGAAGAGCAAGGCTTGATTAGCCGTTCTCAGCTAATGGCACGAATTGCTGGTGCGATGGGTGGTCGTGCAGCCGAAGAAGAAATATTTGGTAACGACGAAGTAACTACTGGTGCGGGTGGTGACTTGCAGCAGGTATCAGAAATGGCAAGACAGATGGTTACTATTTACGGAATGAGTGACCTCGGTCCTATTGCTTTAGGGGGACAAGGTGGTCAGGTATTCCTGGGTGCAGGCTTGACCTCTCGTGCTGAATATTCTGAAGAGGTTGCTTCGCGCATTGACGATCAGGTACGTCAAATTGCTGAACATGGTCATCAATTGGCACGTAAAATTGTTAGAGAAAACCGTGAAGTAATCGATCGCCTAGTTGACCTGCTAATTGAGAAAGAAACTATTGATGGCGAAGAATTAAAGCAGATTGTTTCTGAATATGCTGAAGTGCCAGACAAAGAAAGATTTGTGCCTCAAATCTAGTTTCACTTAGTCTAACCATCTCAAGAGGATAGTCTATCGGCTATCCTTTTTTTTGCTCGAAACTAAATATATTACTAAATCATTGATTAATTACTAAATTCGCTTTTTGCTTGACGGTTTAGCTTCAGCTTTTGTGCTAAAGCATGATTTAATCTCTGAGATGCTTCAGGAAATTGTGGCTCTAGCTGCAACAGTCGGCTGAAGGTTTTTACAGTGTTTTCCCAGTCTTGAAGAATTTCCCACTGTTGACCTAAAATATAATAAGATTCGGCATCTTGCGGGTTATGATGAATTCCCTGTTCTAAAAACTTAATTGCTTCACGATGTTTTCCTTGACTGCTCAAAATCTCTCCAAGACGATGATACGATTGGGTAAACTGAGGATTTAAAACAATTGCTTTGCAGTAAAAGCCAACTGCCTGTTGTTGCTGACCTCGATCGACCAAAGCATTACCCAGATAAAAGCGATCGAGTGCTGTACCAATTTTTGGTTGCAGAGCTAAAGCTAACTGCATTTCCTTGATAAATTCTTGCTGATTGCCCACCTTGAATAAAACTCTGCTTAGGTTCAAGTGTGCCTTTGCGTATTTACGATTTAGCTGAATTGATTTACGATAACAGGCGATCGCGTATTGCAATTTACCTTTTTTAGCATAAAGGTTGCCTAAATCAGTATAAATTTTCGGCGAATTAGGCTGAAGTTTTGATTGTTTATGATAGCGTTTTATTGCCTTGTCTAATTGGCTTTCCAAAGTTCTGAGTTCGGTGTGTTGGGCATTTCCCTGAGTTGGCTTTGGCTGTTGTTGAAGCATGTTAGCTTCAACTGACTTGTTTAGATCTAATTTCTGTGGTGGAAGTACTGGTTGAGACATACTCAAGTCTAGAGCTTGACGATAATACTTTGCTGCTTTTTTCCATTGATTGAGCTGTTCTGACCGTTTCGCTACACGATAATAAGCTTCTACAGAACTATCTATCTCAAAATTATCTATTGCCGTTAAATCTGATTCTACTTCAGTTTCACTTAATGATGTCTGCGCTGATTCCAATTTTGAGGCTTGATAAAGATTAAACTCGACTTTTTCCGATTCACCTAACTTTTGCCATACGCCAGCTAAATTACGATATATTTCCGCACTAGGTTTAATAATAATTGCTTTTTGATAATGTTTAATTGCCTGTTGCCATTTTGCTTGTTGAGCATATATGACAGCGATTCCTGCATATACTTCCGCTAAATTAGGCTTAACTTCTACCGCTTTGGCGTAACAGGACATAGCTTCGCTGGTTTTTCCCTTTCTTTGCAAAGCGTTGCCCCAAATTTTATATGCTTCTGCCATATCAGGCATAATTCCTGTAGCCTGTCTACAGGCGAGTGCCGACTGTTGCCATTCTTGTCGTTCCAAATGTTCTAAAGCTTTTTGAAGATATACTTGTGCTGTTTCCCCATCAATATCTTTTGCTTGAGCTGGATTAACTATTTTAAGCCGTTGAGAAAATCCAGAAGATATATTCTTAGATTCTGATTCAACGTTGGAGAAAGACGATTGTGATGTTACTTGTGTTATGGCCGAACTGTTAGCTAAAGGCTGAAAAGAGAAAGCTGCTTCTTTCAGACTAGCAATGGGGATAGGAGGTCTTTTTGTCTGAGAAAAATTACCTCTGAGCAGTTGGTCTGTAGTATTTCCTGTCAAAGCTTTAAGATTAATTGCCTGACGATAATAGTTTGCTGCTTGTTCGACATTGCCCTGGTTTTTTAAACCTGTGGCTAACTTTTCATATGCTACGGCTAAATCTCCCTGATGCTTCAAACGTTCTGCCAAATGCTGTTTAATTTCTGGCAAGTCAGGATTTTGTTCAATTGCTAAACCGTAGATCGCCAAAGCCTCACTTAACTTTCCTTGTTCCCAAAGAGCATTAGCCTGAGAGATTTGTGTTTGCCAATCAGCAATCTGAGATTTTGAAATAGCTGAATTGAGTTTGTTGTTAGCCTCACCAGGAAGAAGATTTTGAAATAACTTGAACATTAGCCAACTAAAATAGTATATAAATATTTTTACTTAAGTTAATCTACTGATGCTTAGAATTTACAATAGTAAACACTATTAGTCTTCAAGTTAAATACAAACTTTTAATTTAGTTATTTGACTCTACGATACGAAAAAAATCAGTAAGAACACTGTGCTTTAAATAAATTTTAAATGCATGATCCAAAATTTTACGTAATCTTTATTTTTAGTGAGGTTTAGCTTCATAGATAATGGTCGCAATTAAATATATTCTTTTCCGACTAAATAATGAAGTGCTTTAACCTAAAAAATTGAAATTGTGACTTTAACAAAAGCTTGGCAATACTGTATTTTAAACTTAAATAAAAAGATGAGATAACAAGCCCTCATCTCATTTATAACGTCTTAATTGTTAAACTTTGCTGACTTCTTCGTTGGAATTGATGCCAAAATAAAGAACACTTTATTCACCGATTGATCGCAGTGTTTATATTTCATCCCAACCACTTACTCCAGATGACATCACGTAGCTAGTAACTCCTGCTTCAAAAAAATTAGCTTTAGTGTGCCCTGCTTTTTTGGTGTCAGAAAATCTTTCTAAGTGTCTATAAGGGCTTTTTTTGTACTGCTCATCACTGTACAAAGGTTCTAAACCGATGGAGCGCAAACGTAGATTAGCTATATACTTGGTGTAATGTTCGGTACTAGATTCAGTAATGCCTAAAACATTATTTCCTACTATATGATTTGACCAACGACATTCGTGCTTGACTGCTGTATCAAACATCTCATAAATTTGTTCCACAGAATGAGGGAATAGCTGCATCGCTTCTGGCAGTAATTTTTGATATAGTCGGACGTGACTTAATTCGTCGCGGTTAATCATTTTAAAAATATCAGCACTACCTGGCATCAACATCCGTGAGGCTAAATTGTAAAAATAGATAAACCCATTATAAAAGTAGATTCCCTCCAATAAATAGTCTGCTAGTAGAGAAACAAAATAGTTTTCAGGAGTAGGATGATCGACATATTTTTGATAAATTGAGGCGATAAATTCACAGCGATCTGCTAGCACTTTATCTGTGCGCCAAAATTCATACACGTTGCTGCGGCGATCGCTTGGAATGACAGTTTCGATGATATATTGATAACTTTGGTTGTGCATCCCCTCCTGAGAAATTTGTTCTGCCATACAAACGCTTACTTCTGGTGCAGTCACACAACTTTTAATATGAGGAATGTTGCAGGTTTGGACAGAATCTAAAAAAGTTAGATAGCTTAAAATACCATCATAAGCGCGACGTTCTTCTCGAGTAAGATTCCAGTAGTCGGTTACGTCTTGAGTCAGATCGAGCTTTTGAGGAATCCAAAAATTTTCTCGCATCTGCTGATACAAGCCAATTGCCCACGAATAACGTACGTCATTTAGCTGCATTAAATTGGTGGTGTTGCCAAACCAAATAGAGCGATTTTCTATTTTGTCATCACCGCCAGGATTAAAGATTGGGTTAGCTGGCATGATGTCTTGAGGTTGAGATAAAAATGAAGTCATAAAATTTTATTTTTTAATCAAGCACTATATGCGGTGTTACAGCTTAACAAATATTGCCAAAAAACACTAGTATTTAATAAACAAGGTAACCGTCAGAAAAAGAAGAGTCAAATGAGTCAAATGAGCCAAATGTTCTAGATGATCGAAAGCACGTCTACTAAATTCTGGAGAGACTTTGGGAGAAACAAGTTTATTATTTGATAATTATCGTAGTAGTGCGATCGCTCAAACTAATTCTCAAGTTCTGGCATATCCAAAATCGGTTTGATTAGAATCTATCAAACAATATCCTTTGCTTATTGAAGCCATTATTGAGCTACTTTGCCAAAAAATTTATGACTGACAAAAACGTTTAGAATAACGCAATATTTCCGTTGCCAATCGTCGAGTTTTAGAATATTTAAAATACACATTTAGATAAGTTGTCGGAAGATACAGACGGCGATCCTAACACTTTTACTTTAAATACTCCTTCACAGAAAATTGCTGCCGAATTGTATTTTGTACCTGGAACTTTATCTAGAGCTTTTGCTAAGCTGGAGGTAAAACAAATAATTACCCGTCAAAAGAATATTACTACTTTACATGATTTTAATACTGCTTAAAATTTCCGCTTCTGTTTATCGATCATGTCTACTTGAATGTTTGAAAATGAACGGAGAAAACATGACTATAAATTGTGGAAAAGATAATGAGTAAACCTGTCTGTGTAATTGTGGGAGTCGGTTCGGGGAATGGTGAATCATTTTCCCGTAAGTTTGCGGCTGAGGGTTATCACGTGGCGATGCTAGCTAGAAATATCGAATATCTACAACAATTAACTCAAGAAATCCCCAATTCCCAAGCCTATCAGTATGATGTCACTGAAATTGAGCCAGCAGCATCAGTATTTAGCCGTATTGAGTCGGAAATGGGTACAATATCCGTCTTAGTTTATAATGCGGGTGCTAGTGCTTTTGCTAATATAGACGATGCTACTGTCGAATCTTTCCAACGGGCTTGGGAGGTTAACGCTAGGGGTTTATTTATAGTAGCCAAACAGGTTATTCCCCAGATGCGAAAGCTAGGAGGAGGTAACATTGTTGTGATTGGTGCAACAGCATCTATTAAAGGTGGTGCAAATTTTACTCCTTTTGCTGCTGCTAAAGCTGCCCAGCGCAGTTTAGCTCAATCGATGGCGCGATATTTAGACCCAGAGAAGATTCATGTTTCCTATATCATTATCGATGGTCTAATTAATTTAGAACGCACCCGCCAAGCAATGCCCGATAAATCAGACGATGATTTTATCAGTTCCGATGATCTTGCTGAGTCGGTATATTTTTTAACCAAGCAACCGCCTTCTGCTTGGACATTTGAGTTGGATTTACGCCCCTTTGGTGAAAAATGGTAGCAAAGAAAACTAGAGCCTAACTCATCGCTAATGCTGCTAAACCACCATCTACAGGTACAGTAGTCCTGTAATGTAAGAAGCTTGCTTAGAACACAACCAAACTACTGTTTGGGCTATTTCTTGTGGACTACCACCACGATTCATGGGAATAAAAATAGCATTGGTAGATGATTGACCGTTTCCCGATGTTAATTGATTGGCTAATAAACCAGAAAAGATCGCATTGAGCCGAATATTGTTACGGGCATATTCTAAAGCAGCAACCTGACTCATGGTATCTACTGGTGATTTGGTAGCGCGATAAATCGAACACCCAGGAGACCATCGCTTTTAAAGTTACCAACGTTATTGACTAATCGCACCACCACCATTTTTGAGCATTTGCTCGATTTGATATCTCAAACTCCTCCACATCCGGTTAAAGTTGACATCGATGATTCCAGCTACCATCTCTTCTGGCTGTTCTGCTAAGGGAAAGCGATCGCCTTGACAATGCCGTAGTTGCCAATATTCACGATCAAATTGGGCGTATTAAACAAAATTCTGACTTGATTAATCAAAAATTGTCGTCAGGTAAGCTGAAAATTGTTGGCGATAGATATGATTTAGATACAGGTGAAGTAAAGCTAATCGAAATATAAAAATTTTTCTTAGTTGCTATACAAGTATTATTATCTTGTTAAAAGCTGAGAGCTAGTAGCTTTTTCCCCGCCAACTTATTTAATTATTTAGTCAAACAGATGAAAACTTTCAAACCTTCTATGTCTTTTTGGCAACAGCTATTGTTGTGGGGCGCTGGCAGCATTAATTTAATAATGATACTTATTATTTTAAGTATTTGGCGTACAGGCGATCGCGCCTTTAATTTTATCGGCAACTTATTTAATATTCAGCCAGCTCAACCTAAAATTGAGACCTTTACGCCGATTGTACAGCGGATTAAAAACATTCAAGAGTTGTCTACAACAGTACAGACAATCGAAACAATTGTTCCAGCTTCAGCAGAGCGTAAATTAGGAAATATGTCTTTAGCTACTACTCGTTTACTTTATATTGCGCGAGGAGAAATTAGGGCTGGAGTTGATTTAAATGAACTGAAAGATACAGATATTAAAATTAGCAATAACCACATTGAAATTGATTTGCCATCAGCCAAAATATTAGATAGCAAAATTGATGTCAATCATTCTCGCGTTTATGACTATGACCGTGGATTTTTTAATTTAGGGCCTGATGTTGCCCCGCAACTGCAAACTTTAGCTCAGAAAAAAACTTTAATTGAAATTGTTAATACTGCCTGTAATCAAGGCATTTTAAATAGTGCAAATTTAAAGGCACAAGAAACTATAACTCAGCTTTTGACTAATATTGGTTATCAAGTAAAAGTTAACATTGCTCAATCTGATTCATGCGAAGTTGCTCAACAAAATAATACTAATAATTTTTCTAAGATGGTGCGATCGCACTAATTTGCATTTCAGTAAATTTATCTATGAACAAATACTTAATTAATCTATTCAAAATGAAATTATCATTTTATTTAATTAAAATTTAAGTGGTTTTACTATTTACTATTTAAGATTTTATCAACAATAATAAGTTAAAAGTATCTACTTATTATTATCTAAAAATGTCAGCAAATATAGCTGGTTGGTATTGGACAATTTCTTTAATGGTTTTTATTTATTGGTTTATGCTTTTTTATCTAGATAGCAGCACACCTAAAACCGATCTTATATCCTGGGGTTTTCTTTTAATCGCTCCTTTATTATGGCCGATTGTTTTGCCTATATCTAGCTGGGAATTAAGTCGTAATAGGCTTAAAAACATTTTTTTTAATCTAAGCAATTAGTATAACTATAGCTGAGGTTCAATTCTATCTTGAGGAATTTCTGGAGCTATATTTCCTCGATTATTTTTGGGTTGCAGTTGTGAAGATATTTCTATCTGATAACCCATTTTTTTAAACTGCTCGACAAACTCAGTTTGGTTATATTTTTGAACCGATTTTGCGGTATCTTTGGTTTGCTGTCGGCTTTTTTTTAGCTTTGCTTTTCTACCCATAGCTATTTATATTTAGCTGCATATTTAATTTTAATAGTAGTTCAAAACTTGATTAATTAGTTTAACGAGTCGAAAACGGTTGACCGCTTTTAAAGCTTAAAAATAAAACACCCCGCCTAACTTTAGTAGGGAGGTGTCTGCAACAAAATCTAATTATATTAACTCAATAGCTCAACTAAACTAATTTAGCTTTACATACCTTGAGCAACAAGCTGTGCTAAATCAACAACGCGCTGAGAATAACCCCACTCGTTGTCGTACCAAGCAATGACTTTAACCATGTCACCATCCAAAACTAAAGTTAGCTGACCGTCAACAGTGGAGGAAACATCAGTACCCTTGAAGTCGGAAGATACTAGAGGTAAGTCGGTGTAGCCCAAAATGCCTTTGAGTTCGCCTTCAGAAGCTTTTTTCAGTACTTCGTTAACTTCTTCAGCGATGGTTTTCTTCTCAACCTGAGCGACTAAATCGACAACAGAAACGTTAGGAGTAGGTACACGTAAGGCGATACCATTCAACTTACCTTTCACTTCAGGATAAACCAAAGCTACGGCTTTAGCTGCGCCAGTGGAGGTCGGTACAATGTTTTCTGCTGCTGCTCTGGCTCTTCTAAGATCTCGGTGACTGGCATCTAAAATACGCTGATCTCCAGTGTAACTGTGAGTGGTGGTCATCGCACCTTTAATAATACCGAATTGTTCGTTAATGACTTTAACAATAGGGGCTAGACAGTTAGTCGTACAGCTAGCATTACTAACAATATCAAATTCACCAGGAGTATATTTCTCTTGGTTAACGCCCATAACGTAAGTTCCAATATTAGGACCACTTCCAGGGGCAGTAATAACTACTTTCTTAGCACCAGCTTGAAGATGTTTTCCTGCACCCTCAGCGTCGCGAAAAACACCAGTAGCTTCAATAACAATATCAACATCCCATTCTTTCCAAGGCAAGTTCAAAGGATTGCGATCGGAGACGCATTTAATTGTTTTGCCGTTGACGATCAGAGAATTGGTATCATAACCAATTTCTGCATTTAAAACACCTAGCATCGTGTCATACTTCAATAAGTGAGAATTAGTCTTAGGATCGGAGGTATCATTAAGACCCACCAATTCTAAGTTAGTGTTTTCTCCCCTAGTTAGTAAGCATCTGACAAAATTACGTCCAATACGCCCAAAACCGTTAATTGCTACTCTAACCACTATTTTCTTGCCCTCTATATTTATTAGGTTAATAGATTAAAACATTCTTAATAAGACTCATCATATCGTAAAGTAGGCACAATTCAAGACCTTACCCTGAATCAATTTGAACATTAATCAGAGTAATATTCTGAAGCCAATAGTTAGGTCTGATTGAAAATATTACGAAAATCTTACGGTGTTGCCTTATTAGCAATTAAACAGTAGATTTTTCAGCTATATTTCCAAAATATATAAATCTTAAACACAAGTTTAATTGGTTACCAGTCTTTCTTTTATACCTAAGTTAAAAAAATTCTTGTTATCATAGCCCGTATTGTTTAGAGCAAGGGGAATATCTAGAATGCTTCACGAAGTCACAGATTACTCCGCCGTAAAACGACGGAGCCTGCTGTGACCGTTAGTGAATCTAAGCTCTGTCTGTCTTAGTGCGCGCTCTTAAACGGGTTTATGCAGTCATGAAGCCGCGCCGTTTTTTTAGACAAAGTGCTGTTCACATCAAAACAAGGTAGTATTCTGTGACCCCTGGTCAAGATGTTTGTGCTATGCAGGAGACAAAAAAGTGGTAAAAGTAGATTTAAATGGTAGACCATTTCACTTTATCGGTATCGGCGGAATTGGGATGTCGGCTTTAGCCCAGATTATTGCTCAACGACAACTACCAGTATCTGGTTCGGATTTGCATTCTAGCCATATTACTGAACGCTTAGAAGCATTGGGAGTCAGGATTTTTCGCGGACATGAAGCAAATAATTTAGAATGCTCGATTCTATTCCCTAGTAGAGAGCCTAAAGCGTTGTCAGTAAAAGCAGGAGGACAATCGGACACTTTGGAAGAAGTTAAAACTTTGGGCAGTCAAGTTGATTTCCTGCCACAGGTTATTTGTTCTACCGCGATCGCGCCTACTAATCTGGAATACCAAACAGCAGTTAAACTTGGTTGTCCTATTTTCCATCGTTCAGATCTTTTAGCTGCCTTAATCGAACAGTATCAGGGAATAGCAGTATCAGGAACCCACGGTAAAACCACTACCAGCAGCCTAATTGGCTATATATTGCTCAAAAGCGATCTCGATCCCACAATCATTGTTGGTGGAGAAGTGGATGACTGGAATGGTAATGCCAGGAGTGGACAAGGAGAATATCTGGTAGCCGAAGCAGACGAATCTGATGGTTCTTTGGTTAAACATCATCCTAGCATCGGCGTAATCACTAACATTGAACTAGATCATCCAGATCGCTATCACGATATTCAAGAAGTAATTAATATTTTCCAGACCTTTGCAGGGCAGTGTAATACTTTAATTGGCTGTATTGACGATCCGATTATCCGCGATGAGTTAGCATTAACTATTAGTTACAGTCTCGATCCAGCTACAGGAGCAGACTATACTGCTAAAAATATTACTTATCATTCCCAAGGCAGTAACTCACAAATCTGGGAAAGAGGCGTGTGTTTAGGAAAATTACAGCTACCATTATTAGGAGAACATAACCTAAGTAATGCCATGGCTGCGATCGCTGTTGGACGACAGATAGGTTTAGAATTTGCAACTATTGCTCAGGCTTTAGCCACCTTTGGCGGGACAAAAAGACGATTTGAGCATCGAGGAGAAGCCAATGGAATTACCTTTATCGATGACTATGCTCATCATCCCAGCGAGATTAATGTGACTTTGGCTGCTGCCAGATTAAGTGTAGATGGTAATGATTCTCTAAAAAGAGTGGTAGCAATTTTTCAACCCCATCGCTATAGTCGCACCAAAACTTTTTTGCAGGAATTTGCTAATGCTTTAAACAATGCAGACGTAGTAGTGATTACCGACATTTATAGTGCAGGAGAAACCAATACATTTAATCTTAGTGGCGCAGATTTAGTTCAGGCGATCGCGCTTAAGCATCATCACGTTTACTATCATGCTGACGTAAATTCTCTTGCCGATTTTATCAAGCAAGAAATATTGCAGCCAGGAGATCTAGCTCTGTTTCTGGGTGCAGGTAATCTCAATCAAGCCATCCCTAAAACTATCTCATTATATTAATTGGGATTAATTATTTAATCAGCTATTAGTAATTTTTTGAGTCTCAATCGGGAAATATTTAAATCAAAGTCAAAAGCGTTAAAAAACTCGCCAAAATGCGTTCGAGAAGATATCATCAACCAACCTGAATCAATAATTGTTAACGGCTCAATTATTAATTAAATGAATAGCGATAATAGCGATAATTTAATCCAGACTGGTGTATCTTTAGCGAGCCAAACCTCTTATAAAGTTGGTGGTGCTGCTCAATGGTATGCTGCACCAAGAAACTGGGATGAACTCGAAGCAAGTTTTGCCTGGTATCAAAAACAAGATGTTCCTCTAACCTTGCTGGGTGCTGGTTCAAATTTATTAATTAGCGATCGCGGTTTGCCTGGATTGGTGCTTTCGACGCGATATTTTCGTAGTTATGAATTCAATCCTGAGACAGGTATTTTAGTGGCTGATGCGGGGGAGGCGATCGCTAAACTGGCTTGGAAAGCTGCTAAACGAGGCTTGAAGGGACTGGAATGGGCAGTAGGTATACCTGGTACGGTTGGCGGTGGCGTGGTGATGAATGCGGGCGCGCATAGCTCCTGCATGGCAGATATTTTGGTCAGCGTTACTGTTTTATCGACCGATGGTACAGTTTCTCAATTAAAGCCTGAAGATTTAGCCTATAGCTATCGTACATCCAATTTACAGGGAGGCGATCGCATGGTAGTCAGAGCTACAATGCAGCTTGAGCCTGGCTATACCAAAGCTGAAATTATGGAACTTGCCAATCAAAATTGGACGCAGCGCAAGACGACTCAACCTTATCATCTTCCCAGTTGTGGTAGTGTTTTCCGCAATCCGCAACCCCAGGCAGCAGCCACGTTAATCGAACAGTTGGGTTTAAAAGGACACAGGATAGGCGATGCTGAAATAGCTCATCGTCACGCTAACTTTATTCTTAACTGCGGTACGGCTACCGCCAAAGATATATTTGAATTAATTCGCTATGCTCAAGAAAAAGTAGAATATCATTGGTCAGTATCTCTAGAGCCAGAAGTTAAGCTGCTCGGAGAATTCTAAATAACCGCTCTCTAGGTTATGCTAATTATTCTCATGGATTTCGCAATCACTAATCACAAAACTAACTAAACAGATATGGCAGGAAGAGGATTTGGTCCACTAGGTAAAATGAAAGAGCTTGCTGATGCTTTTAAAAAAGCTCAGGAAGTACAGGCAGGAGCGCAACAACTCCAAAATGAATTGGAGCAGATGGAAATTGAAGGAACTAGCGAAGACGGATTAGTAAAAGTAGTCATGAGTGGCAACCAAGAACCCCGTCGTGTAGAAATTTCACCCGATGCAATGTCTCAAGGAGCAGAAGCTCTTTCTGCATCTGTCTCAGCAGCAATGCAGTCTGCTTATGAGCAGTCTACAGACTTGATGCGTGGCCGCATGGAAGAACTTACCAGTGGTTTGAATCTTCCTGGAATGTAGGTTTTAGTAATCGCTCCGCTCAAGCAGAATAATATTAATAGTTAGCAATGGGGGTTTTTATTAATACCCCTATTTTTTTAGGGCAATTTCATTAGCTTTAGAGGCGATTTGCCCCTAGATTCTATTGCGGGCGTTGTATTAAAGCGGTTGAATCGCAGTTTGTTCTGTAACCTGTTCGGCTCTAATAGTTCAAGTGCAAAGATTTATACTGAATAAATAGTAATCAATAATGATTGGGTGAAGAAAATCGCGTCATGATACTAAATCCGATTGATAAAGTACTCTTGACTTAAAGTAGCTATAACTCTTCTGATGTTAACCCCTTGTGCGACTTCTGACTTTATGCCCGTGCATGATTTGCGAAGCGGCTTGCCCTAAAGGACTAACTTCGTGTCGCACTTATCGCATTGAGTGTACCCGATATCGGCTGACTTGTTGATGCAGTCGCTGCGCGGGCGAATAGCCCGCCAGTCGTCGAAGACGACGATCTGAGGCTTCGCCTCTGCGGGGAAACCCCCAAGACCGCGCTGCATCGCTTCTGACTTACCTAACCTTAAAGTGTTCTATCCAAACAAGATTTAGTATGACTCAAGCTTTACTCAAATTAGTAGAATTTGAAGAATTTTTAGCTTGGAAACCAGAAAGTAGAAGTTATGAACTTCATGAAAGGTTAGTAGTAGAGATGCAGCAGACAGGAAAGCATGAAGAAATTGCTCGTCTTCTGGCTACTGAATTTGTTTTAGAGTACAAAAGATTGAACTTGCCCTACTTTATACCTAAAACTCCTTTGATCAAACCTACAGGTAAGCAATCTGGCTATTCTTCTGACATTCTAGTTTTAAATCGTTCAGTTTTAAGCCAAGAAGAATTGTGGTCAAAATATTCTCTGCAACTAGCAGAATCTATTCCTTTGATTGTTGAAGTAGTCCTAAAGGATACCGCTTCGCATATTAGTACCAACTAGCGCGATGATTATTTAACTAAACTAAGAGATTACGAAGAAATTGGTATCCAAGAATATTGGATTATCGATTATCTAGCTTTGGGCGGTAGACGTTATATTGGTAATCCTAAACAGCCTACTATTTCTATTTATCAATTAGTTGATCGAGAATATCAGGTTAGTCAATTTAGAAATAGCGATCGCATTTCCTCTATATTTTCCGAACTAAACCTGACTCTACAACAAATTTTCCCAGCATCAGATTAATTAATTTTATTTTTGGCTTAATCTCGACAACCTAAACTATATCTAGTTTCTACTCCCGTAGTAGGGTTTATGCCTTCAGCTCTTTTGCACATTTGAAAAATTTGATAACGATCTAAAATAGCACCCGTAAAGTCAGCATTCGTGATCGTCGCTCCTGCAAAATTAGTGCTGGTGGCAACAGCATTCTGAAAAATCGCGTTAGTTAAATCGGAGTCTTCAAAAGATACTCGATCCATCAATGACCTAGTAAAGTTAGCGTCTTTAAGGTTAGTTTGAACAAAAATTCCCTTAGTCAAAATCGAATTACTAACGTCAGATCCTTCAAAATTTGCCCCTCTAGCATCCGCAGCAGCAAATACACCGCCGACTAAATTCTTATGAGAAAAATCTTGTCTGCGTATTTCGCTGTAGGTATAGTTAACTGCGCTGTCTTGGGCAATGGCGGGTGTAGCATCTAATAAAATCCAAGCTATAGCGATCGCTATAATTAATAATAAGCTGAGCAAACGCTGTTTAAGTTGAGACAAGAACATAAAAAAAATGTATTGTAAGTTTTACTGTCAGTTGAATGAACGATAGTTGGTTGGTAAATAAAGCGCATCTTTACCAATTTGAAGAGTTAATTCTCTTGGTCGCAAATCAGATTTTGTCTCTAAATTACCAAATCCTAAAATCTCTTGCAGATAGTGAGCTGGTTTTACCTGGCTACGATGAGCCACAATTCTAGTCTTATTTAATTTTAGCGGGATGTGTTCGACTAGATAAACATCTCGAAAATTTCGATGTCTTAAGTAGGCTATAACCTGCATTGCTAATTGAGGATTATTAGTCGTATTTTGTACCGCGACTGGATTATCTTGAAGATGACTTTTGGCGGCAAAAATATTTGAATGAGAAAATTTAGCCTTTTGCTGGGTTGAGGGGAATTTATCGAGTTGATGACTATCGGCTATCGTTTTGCCAGGGGTATATCCTGGTAACAAATTGACGCTAATGCTATCAGCCTCTAGCTCTTCAACAAAATTTGCCAAAGAGATTATTTCTGGCACAGATATATTAGTATCCAAATTAGACTCGGCTTCAACTATTGCCGTTTTAAAGCTTGCCATATAATTCGGAATATTGAGATGTTGACGAATAGCCTCGAAGGTATTACTTTGTCTGACAATCTGTTCCAAATTATCTGAACAGTCTCTAATTCTGGGATCGCAATCTTGAAAAGTTATTTTGCCACTAGCAATCAATTGCCGAAAAGTTTCTGGAGTAGCGCGTATATAGCGATCGATAGTTAAGTCATTCATCAACTGACTAACTACTTTAGACAATAAATTAGTACCACCTAGTTCATAAGCAAGCGCGATCGTTCCTGCGCCAAATCCAGGAATTTCGGTGCTACTGTCGAGAGGAAGATTAATTACCTGTGCTAACTCAAGCTGAGGCTCAAACCTGAGTAACAAAATAGTTTTGCTGTTACCAATAAAAGTATCAGGAAACTCAATCATTTCATTAGTATCAAATGTATCTTCAATTAATAAAACATTAATCGGGCGGTTGAGAATTGGTCGATCTATTGCTGATTCGGGGGCAGAATTTGCCTCGATTTTTTGAGCAATAGTCCGTTCAATTGCGTCAATTTTGGTCAGAGCAGCTCCACACAAAGCCGAAGAGACTGCCGTCAAACTGATTATTCCTCCCCAAAAAAGACCACGACTAAAGTGTGACCAAGATTCATGCTGTGACCAAAACCACCAAGGCTGATGCAATAGCTTTAATTCGTTAGTAGCAGGTGTCTGCTCGACAGTTTTTACTTTTAACAAATCAGTTGGCTTAAGCTGATTTTCAGCTCTGGTCATGGCGTTATTTTCAAATTGCCATGAAGGTTTGTCTCGATTGCGCGATCGCTCATGATTCATACAAATTATCTTTATTGTTTATGCTATGAGTTTTAATTCAAGATTAGTTAATACGTATCTTCGGTTTGATGATGCTCAAATTTAAATTTTTATAAATAGAAAAAAAGCCAGACAAAAAGGGTATTCTAACTTCAAAGAAATATACTTAAGTAAACCTAAGCTCTATGCTTCGGCTTTATGTTATGTCTTTAAACTCTTGACTATTGGTAAAAACGACGGGTTATTTTAGAGTGGACAAATTCGTCAGTTATATAGTATCACCGTAAACTGTGACCATTGCTCAAGCAAAATTGATTGACCAACACAGTTTCTGAGAAATTTTAATAAATTAGTCGGCCGATATCATCTTTAATGTCCTGCACAATGGAAAAGTAAATGGAAACTAAATTAATCCCAATTATTCTCGCTGGCGGTAAAGGTGAGCGTTTTTGGCCAGTAAGCCGTCTGAAAAGACCTAAGCAATTTTTGTGCCTGGATGGTAGTGGAAAAAGTTTATTACAATCTACGGCCAATCGCCTACTAAATTTAGCAGGAGGCTGGAATAATCTTTGGGTGATTACTTCAGAAATTATTGCTGATGGAGTTAAAGAACAGCTACCAAATCTACCTGAGTCTAATATTTTAGTTGAACCCCAAGGAAAAGATACTGGACCTGCGGTAGCATGGGCAACTTTAGAGGTAGCAAAAAAATATGGCAATGATGCCATTGTGGGATTTTTCCCCGCCGATCATTGGATCGGCGATACAGTAGCTTATGAAAAAACTCTCCAAGCAGCAGTGCAACAAGCAGTTTCCGAACCATCGATCGTCACTTTAGGTATTACTCCAGATCAACCTGCCACAGGCTATGGCTATATTGAGCAGGGTGCTAAAAAAGGCGACTTTAATCATTTGCCTGTGTATCGTGTGACTCGCTTTACCGAAAAACCAGATGAAACTACCGCTCAATCTTTTATTGATACAGGTAAATTTAGCTGGAATAGTGGGATGTTTATCTTTAGAGCTGGAGTGGTACTGGACGAATTAGCCAAATACGCGCCTAAGCTGCTACAAGCTTTAGCCTTAAAAGGTCGTGATGCCTATGCCGAATTGGAGAAAGAAAGCATCGATTACGCGCTGATGGAAAAAACTCAGCTAGCCTGTGTTTTACCTGCTAACTTTGGCTGGGACGATCTAGGTGATTGGAATGGGGTCGAACGATTGCTCAAAGGCGATCGAGATAATGTGGAATTAGGTACTCACATTAGCCAAAATACTCAAGATACAATTATTTACGCTGGTGACCACAATGAAGTGATTGTCACTATTGGTTTGAAAGACGTTGTGATCGTTCGTGATGGCAATGTAACTTTGGTGGTCGATAAAAACCATACTCAAGACATTAAACAAGTCGTTAAGTCTCTGCAAAATGAACCAAAGTATAAGCATCTTAAGCATCTATTATAGAGTTAGAAACTTATAAGATAAATAACAAGTTAAGACTAGGAACGGCTTAAAGGAGAAAGGGAAAAGCTTCTATGTTAAATCTAAGAAAGGCAAGAACTATTCTTATGTCTCATTATGCTCATATGCTGGAGTATCGAGCCGAGATTTTTCTTTGGGCATTATCTAACTCCCTGCCAATTATCTTGATGGGGGTATGGATACAAGCATCTGAAGATGGTAATTTTGATTTTACTCCTCAAGAGTTTGCACGCTACTTTTTCAGCGTATTTTTGGTGCGCCAACTTACGACTATTTGGGTCATTTGGGAATTTGAGCGAGAAATACTTGAAGGCAAACTATCGCTGCGTCTCTTACAACCCCTTGACCCTGTTTGGCATCATGTCGCTAGGCACGTGGCAGAAAAAATGACTCGCATACCTTTGATAGCTATTTTTTGCGGTTTATTTGTTATTCTCTATCCTGATGCTGCTTGGATTCCGCAGCTAAAAAATATCTTCTTAGGGTTAGTTGCGATCGCCTTGGCTTTTATTCTGCGTTTCGCGATTCAATATACCTTTGCGATGCTGGCTTTTTGGACAGAGAGAGCCAGCGCGATTCAGCAATTTTGGTTTCTATTTTATCTTTTTCTTTCAGGCTCGATCGCACCATTAGAGGTCTTTCCTGATACCGTTAGGCGAATCGTCGAATGGACACCTTTTCCCTACATGATGCACTTTCCTGCCGTTTTGTTAATGGGACTACCTGTCGACTTTGGCAGCAGTGTTCTAATCATGATTGGCTGGACAACAGCATTTATTGTGCTTAACCGCTGGCTTTGGCGCCAAGGTTTAAAGCAATATTCGGGCATGGGGGCATAATTTACGCTGTTTTTGATTAAAAAGACATATATTTCCGGCTTTATCGTCAAAAATCAAGAGTATTTTACTGCCTAATACTCTTATTAACGAGGAGCAAAGAACTAAGCCTAATCTACAGCTTTTCTTGCTCCTCATGAATTAATCTCTAATCACTTACTTAACTTGCTGCTGCTGATTTTTCTGTCGAAGATTTGGAGCTAGAACCAACAACGGTTCGGCGACTAAAACGTTCTTCTTCCATAGGTTCAAACTCGATTCTATTGAGCAGAGTTGTGACAAAGGCAAATAACAAAAAAGGCAAGGATAGTACTAAAACAATACCTACGGTAGCTAAAGCATAAATCTGCCTAGTGCTGCTCCACAATGCCAAAGTAGTAGCTAAGCTAACAAAGATTACAATCAACCAAATTATGATCTGACCATAAATATCACCAAATTTCAAAGTACAAATCATCTTATATTTGTGCAGTTCGTTATCCATTGAAAATCTCCTAAAAGTTTGTCTGTTAATCTCTAGATTATTTAGATTATCGCGGAGGTTTTCAGAATCAGAAGAATATTCAAATATTTTTCCAACGGTTGCAATATCTGTTTACAATTAAAGGATTTTGACAAGTATAAATACTTAATCTGTTTTTTAGCTGTTTTTAACCATGGTATTAAACAAATCTGTGGAAATTTTTGATTTTTGGCACTAGAGTTCAAGCTTGTAATAGGCTAAATGAAGAAAACTCGAATCAAAAGAATTTGTGACATCATGGCAGAAAGCTCTCTCGTCGAAGATCGCGACTACACCTTAATCATCGACAAAAGCGGAAGTATGTCGATTAACGATCGCCCAGGCGGAAAAACTCGCTGGGAATCTGCTCAAGAATCTACCTTAGCTTTAGCTAAAGAATGTGAAAAAATCGACCCCGATGGGATTACGGTTTATCTATTTTCTGGTCGTTTTCGTCGCTACGATAATATTACTGCCGATAAGGTAAATAAAATTTATACCGAAAATGAGCCGATGGGACGCACCGATTTAGCCAGCGTCTTAGCCGATGCCGTTAATAACTACTTTGACCGCAAAGCGGCAGGAGACGCTAAAGCCAATGGAGAAACTATTATAGTTGTTACTGATGGTGAACCTGACGACTACAAAGCTGTAATGCGAGTAATTATTGAAGCTTCCCGTCAGATAGATCGCGATGAAGAATTAGCTATTTCTCTGATTCAAGTAGGCAAAGATCGCAAAGCAACTCAATTTCTCAAGGCATTAGACGATCAGTTGCAATCTGCTGGAGCAAAATTTGACATTGTTGATACCATCACTATTGATGATATGCAAGGTTTAACTCTGGCAGAGGTTTTACTAACCGCTATTACAGATTGAGTTTATTATAGTATTTTAAACTGCAAACATCTTTCAAAAATTATGTAGAGTAACTAGGATTGTTAATCGGATAAAAATCCTAACACTAATGATTGACAAACTATTAGGATGTAAGAGTGATGCAATCTTACCCCTTACATTCATTAATTGAAGGTAGCTGGTTCAAGTTAATTTGTGGAGCTAGCTATCAACATCTTCCTGCGGTTCGCAGTTTAGCTTTAGCCTATAGCTTAGCTGGCGCTGACTGTATAGACGTGGCTGCTGACCCAGCTGTGATTGCTGCGGCAAGAGAGGGTATCAACGCAGCTCAAAAATTAAAATTACTCAAGTCAACCGAACCAAGTACGTCACGGAGCGTACAAGCCCCGCCCTTCGAGGGCGGGGACAGCTCCTTACCTTGGTTAATGGTAAGTATTAACGATGGAGAAGATCCTCATTTTCGTAAAGCCAAGTTCGATGTAACCCAATGTCCAACTGATTGTCCACAACCTTGTGTCAGGGTATGTCCTGCGGAGGCAATAAATCTTAGTTTTGGGGGAGTTTTAGATAGCCTTTGTTATGGCTGTGGTCGCTGCGTACCGATTTGTCCTCAGGAATTAATCGTTACTCGTTCATATCTATCGAGCCTGGAGCAAATTGTACCCTGGATCGAATCAATGGCGGTGGATGCAATTGAAATTCATACTCAAGTGGGTCATTATCATGATTTCAAGCGCGTGTGGAAAAATATTTTTCCCGTAGTCGGTCAACTTAAGCTGCTGGCAATTAGCTGCACCGATGGAGAAAATGTTATAGATTATTTGCGATCGCTCTATGAGTTAATTAGTCCTCTGCCTTGTCCTCTAATTTGGCAAACTGATGGACGTTCGATGAGTGGAGATATTGGCAAGGGAACTACCCATGCTGCGATCGCTTTTGCTCAAAAAGTTTTGCAGGCACAACTACCAGGATATATCCAGTTAGCAGGAGGAACTAACGACTATACGGTAGACAAATTAAAACAGGCGAAAATGCTAGGGCGACAAGACTTAACTTCAACGTTTAAATTAGTTTCTGGACTGGCTTATGGAAGCTATGCACGCGCAATTTTATCATCGACAATAGCCAAGTTAGAAACAACTGAACTGCCAGAAAAACCAGCTAATTTTAAAAGTCAACCCATGAATCAGCTTAATTTAAAGTTAGAACAAAATCGAGAGCTACTACAAGAAGCTGTAGGCACTGCCAAAAAGCTAGTCAGTCAAATTAAAAACAGCCATTAGCTACCAGTTTTTGTTCAATTGTTCGCCCAATTTTTATTTTATTAACCAAATATATTTTTGAAATGCAGTCAGATATAGCTTCTCATCGGATGCAAGTGACCGATAATTTAGATAAGTTACTTACTATTTTTCCTGAATCAATTCGCTCCAAGTTAGACGAACATCTTCAGCCAGACAGTGATAACTTAATTGAACTAGTTTTAGATTTGGGTAGACTACCAGAAGCTCGTTTTAGCGATCGCGTTACTTATATTCGCCAAGAACCCGTAACCAAAGAAGAAATACAGCACTGTATTGAACGAGTAGGAATGTTTAGCAGCGACAACCGCGCTGGGATAGAACGGACGCTACATCGAATTAGTGCTATTCGGAATCGTACTGGAGATATTATCGGCCTGACCTGTCGTATTGGTCGAGCTATTTTCGGTACAATCGTAATGATTCGTGACCTAGTAGAAACAGGGCAATCAATTCTGCTTCTGGGTCGTCCCGGGGTGGGTAAAACTACGGCTTTGAGAGAAATTGCCCGAGTTTTAGCCGATGATTTAGGAAAACGAGTTGTGATTATTGATACTTCCAATGAAATTGCCGGAGATGGGGACGTTCCTCATCCTGCCATTGGTCGCGCCCGTCGAATGCAGGTAGCCCGTCCTGAACTACAGCATCAGGTAATGATTGAGGCGGTAGAAAACCATACGCCTGAAGTAATTGTCATCGATGAAATCGGTACAGAGCTCGAAGCATTAGCAGCCAGAACTATTGCTGAGCGTGGAGTGCAGTTAGTAGGTACGGCTCATGGTAATACTGTGGAAAACTTAATCAAAAACCCGACCTTGTCCGATTTAGTCGGCGGGATTCAAAGCGTTACTTTAGGAGACGACGAAGCTCGACGCAGAAGGACACAGAAGACCGTCTTAGAAAGAAAAGCACCTCCAACCTTTGCGATCGCTGTAGAGATGCTAGAACGGCAACGCTGGGTCGTACACGACGATGTATCAGCTACGATTGATACTCTATTGCGAGGTATTGAGCCACCCGCCCAAGTGCGAACCGTAGACGATAGCGGTGAAGTTTCAATTATTCATGAAGAATCTTCCTCGCCTTTTAAGCCGTTACCTGCGAGAAATACCAACGGGGTTATGCCTTTATATTCTCAAGGTTTAAAAGCCTCGGGAAAAATGGCCCCTGTGTCACTAAGCGGAGGTAAATCAAAACGAGATAGTTCTGACTTTGGCACGATGTTAGAACGTTCTTGGCAGACGAAAGAACCCAACAGTCAAAAACTACGTACTCCTGGTCCTAATGGAGAAGATTGGCCGGTTTATATCTATGCCTATGGTATTGGTCGCTCTCAAATCGATCAGGTGATTGAGGTATTAGATCTGCCGATCGTGTTGACCAAAGATCTAGATGAGGCAGATGCGGTGATAGCATTGCGATCGCAAATCAAGCATCATTCTAAATTACGTAACATTGCCAAAGATCGCCATGTTCCCATTTACACGGTCAAATCTAATACAATTCCCCAGGTTACTCGCATCTTTCGCCAAATTCTTAATCTAGACGATCCTAATATTCCTGAACCAACGGATCTACGTTTGTTTACCAAAGCTGGTAACGATGACGAGATCGAGGCTTTGGAAGAAGCAAGATTAGCCGTAGAGCAAATCGTAATTCCTCAAGGCCAACCTGTAGAGTTACTACCGCGATCGGCAAAAGTAAGAAAAATGCAGCATGAATTGATCGAACATTACCGTTTACAGTCTGATAGCTTTGGAGACGAACCAAACCGTCGTCTCCGAATTTATCCAGCCTAAAAGCTTTAAAGATTATAAAGACGGTTTGATTGTTAATCTTAAATTAATGGTGCATCGAGTACTTAATGATAAATTGGCGCCCTGCCATCTTGGCTGATTTATCATTAAGTACAGCATTTAGATCAAAGGCTATGGCACAAAAAAAAATGATGCAGCCTGCCCTTGTCCGATAATCTACAAATTCGGCGATCGTACTAAAGTGTACCCGATCGGGGTCTAGAAGCATTGAAATACTCAGCTTATATTAACAGTGTACATCTGATATGGCGAAGTCTATCACTGACACATCGCCAAAATGCTTAAGTTTAGAAAAAAAATGAGACAAGATGCAATCTTTGGACCATTCTTTGCCACAATCTTTCTGACATTAGTGGTTTGGGTATATATGTACATCCGTCGGATAAGTTTTATTAGCAGTAAAAAGATTCACTCACAAGACTTGAGCGCAAGTAAACTAGCACAAATTTCTCCCCCAAACGTATCCAATCCATCCGATAATCTGAAAAACCTGTTCGAGATTCCGATACTTTTCTATGCACTCGTACTGTATCTCTTTGTTACAAAGCAGGTGGATACAGTATATGTGAATGCTGCATGGATTTTCGTGGTATTTCGCGTATTGCACAGTGCTGTCCATTGTACATTCAATCTCGTCATGCTTCGATTCTACCTATACCTATTCGCAACCCTGGCTATGTGGTTCATCGCCATTCGCGCAGCTTTTTTTCATTTCGGCTGGTGGATGCTTTAAGTAAGATTTTTCTTACTCCTTGAATAAATACATTAAAACTAGGCGATTTATTGTTTTCTAAATTTAAATGTTGAGATATAGCTCTAGAACCACTAATTTTTTGATAGTCTGTGGCAATCTTTTTAAATTCTTGTTTTGGATTTAAAATTTGGTAAGGAATTATTTTAGGTAATAAATTTTCAAGTGTCTCTTTCATAGAAGGTTCTTCTAATAAAAAAACTAGCTCATAATTATTCATTATTGACCAACGGTCACAGCAGCGCGACAACGCGGTCTTGGGGGTTTCCCCGCAGAGGCGAAGCCTCAGATCGTCGTCTTCGACGACTGGCGACGCTACTGCGTCGCGCAGCGATTGTCGTAAGAAGGCTCCGTCGTTTTATATGCCCTAAAGGACGACGCGAAGCTAGTCCTTTAGGACGGCGGAGTAATCTGTGACTTCCCCAAATAATTCCTGTTTCCAAAGATAACCAGGCTTGTCTCGTTTAACCAAATTTTTTAATAATTTATTATCACAAGCACAATAAATTTGAGTCATTCCTTCTTTTTTTTCTAACCAATAAATATTTTCTAGCTCGACTGCATTAAGAAAATCAGGAGAATGAGTAGTTACAAATACTTGCCCTTCTTGCTCAGTAAGCTCAACGGGGTAGAACCCCGCAACGCTTCTTCGCGCTTCTTTTGTATATGATGCGAATTTTTCACTTCAAAAGGTAAAATCTCAATTAATTCACACACAATCTAATCAGATATTATAAGCTTTTAGTTTTCGATCGTGTTCAAAGATGGATAAAATTTGATAGCCTAAGCTAATAAGCTTTGGGAACGAATCAAGCAGCGTGGAAATATCAATTGGTCGCGGAAAACAGGCTCGTAGAGCCTATGGATTTGACGAAATAGCACTTTCTCCTGGAGTGCGTACTTTAGACCCTAGTCTGGCAAATACTACCTGGCAAATTGGCGGAATCGACCGCGAAATACCGATCCTAGCTAGTGCAATGGATGGCGTGGTTGATGTCAAAATGGCAGTTTTACTATCACAGTTGGGTTCGATTGGCGTATTGAACCTAGAAGGGATACAAACTCGATATGAAGACCCCGAACCAATTTTAAGTAAAATTGAGTCGGTGGGAAATGATGATTTTGTTGGATTGATGCAGCAACTTTATGCAGAGTCAATAAAACCAGAACTAATAACGAAAAGAATTCAAGAAATCAAAAGCCAAGATGCGATCGCCGCAGTCAGCTTAACTCCTGCAGGAGCAAGTAAGTACGGCAAAATAGTCGCAGAAGCAGGAGCAGATCTTCTCTTTATTCAAGCTACGGTAGTGTCTAGCGATCATTTATCTCCGGAGGCGATCGCGCCTCTAGATTTAGCTGCTTTTTGCCAGGAAATGCCAATGCCTGTAGTATTAGGCAACTGCGTAACCTACGAAGTCGCTCTCAAGCTAATGAAAGCTGGTGCTGCGGCAGTATTAGTGGGAATTGGGCCTGGTGCTGCCTGTACTTCTCGTGGAGTTTTGGGGGTAGGTGTTCCTCAGGCGACTGCTACTGCTGACTGTAGTGCTGCGCGAGATGATTATTATGCTGAAACGGGTAAATATGTGCCGGTGATTTCTGATGGCGGTATTGTTACTGGAGGAGATATTTGTAAATGTTTAGCCTGTGGTGCTGATGCCGTGATGATTGGCTCACCGATCGCCCGTGCTGCTGAAGCCCCTGGAGGAGATTTTCACTGGGGAATGGCAACTCCTAGCCCTGTATTGCCCCGTGGGACTCGGATTAAGGTAGGAACGACAGGAACTATCAAAGAGATCTTAGTCGGCCCTGCCAAACTCGACGACGGGACACATAACCTGCTTGGTGCAATCAAAACCAGCATGGGAACTTTGGGAGCAAAAGACCTCAAGGAAATGCAGCAGGTAGATGTAGTCATTGCCCCTTCGCTGTTAACAGAGGGGAAAGTTTACCAAAAAGCCCAACAGCTAGGGATGGGCAAGTAACAAAGAGATGAGTAAAAAAGGAAAAGCGATCGCGCCGCAATTTTCTTCTTTACTAGGGAACAAAACCGTCTACGAACTATTGAGCGTAGGCGGGAATTTGCAGATCGATCTGAGTTTGAGGAGTCACCTCAATTAAAGGACTGGTCAAGCCAGTATTATTAACGTCGCCCCCGCCAACATAATAATCACTTTGGTTAATCTGCTGTTGGGGGTCTGAACCTACTCCAACTTGAGTTGTAGTGCCGACTGCTGCATTACCCAAACAATTACCATCACTAGCTGTATTGACTGTGTTTTGCTGATTGGCGGGAATGGCTGAACTATGTAGAGCCACCTGAGTCGTGGCATCAACTATTGCACAAGCACCAGCGCCAGGAGTTGCGGTAGGTAATAAGGGTAGCAGCGCAGCTAAGGAAAACAAACTTAAGGCAGATAATTTAATTTTTTTCATTTTGACATCAGGACGTTTAATAGATTTTTGGTTCTAATGATTATTTTTCCCTTAAACGTCTTAATACGTAAGCTGTAGTCTTTATATGCAGTTTTGTACAGCGACTTTAGCTAAAAACGCTTCTGGCATTCCCATCTTTATTTACCAAACTTTTGTTTAATTCTACTGGTCAACATATTTAATTCAGGCAATCTTAGCTGTGTGGCAATCAAACCAAAAATGGCGATCGCTACTGCACTAGAAATACTTAATTTAATCAGTATCAGTAACAAATTGTCATTGCCGATTGTTTTTTCTAAGCCTTGACTTACACCATAACTAGCTAACCCAGCGACAGCAGTAGCTACAAATAAACCCGTAAGATCTTGACTCCATTGCACTAAAGGCAAACCATTTAAGCGTCGGTTCAAGATCCAGACAAAGAGGATTACGGAAATAATATTTACTCCCACAGTTGCCATAATCAACCCTGGCGCACCAAAAGTTTCAATCAACAAGTAATCCAGGATGGCATTGATCAAAATATTGATGATGCTGATTTTAAAAGGTGTTGTGCCGTCGCCCAAGGCATAAAATACTCTCAATAAAACATCTCTGCTCATATAAAAAAACATTCCGAAGCCATAAACTACTAGCAAAGAAGCCACAAATTGAGAATTTTCAAAGCTGAATTGACCACGCTCGAAAGCCAGTCGAACAATAGGTAAAGCCAGGGACATAAAAATTGCCGTAAAGGGCAACATAGTCAGCGCACTGAGAAATATTCCTTGACGTATTCTTAGTTTTAATTCTGGCCAATTTTCAGGTGCAGTTAATCGAGAAAATACTGGATAAAAGGGAACTAAAATAGCATTGGAAATAATCCCCAAAGGAGTAATAAAAATAAAGGTGGCATTTTGAATGGCAGCAGCAGCACCAGCTATACCTGAAACAAAAAACTGGTCAACGTTTAAATTTACATATAGCATCCCCGATGAAAGTGTGGCAGGAATCATGACGCTAAATATTTCCCTAACTCCTGGGGTATTCCAGTTGAACCTTAGCTTGAGTGTTCCCATCCCTGCTCGCCACTGCACAATCAATTGAGCCAGCCACTGGAGGATTGCTCCCCCTAAGGTTGCCCCTGCCAAAACAATTGCACCGAGCTGAAAATATGGAGGGGTATTTAACTGCTCGCCAAATTTGCCTAAAACTACTGCTATCCCTGTAGTAATTACTACACTAGAAAATAAAGGACTGATACTAGGTAGTAAATAACTATCTGCTGCATTGAGAGTACCAAACCCAATGCCAATTAATCCTGCCAGTAGCGTCATAGGAGCCATAATTCGTAGCTGTATAATGGCAATTCTTTTGACTTCTGGAGCTAATTCTGGTCCTAATATGCCGATTAAATTGCTGGCAAAAATCATAATCAGTATTGTGGCCAATAGCAGCAAAATACTGGTCAAAGTAGAAACCGTTTCGACAATTACTGGTGCTTCCGACTTATCTTTTTTGGCTAATATACTAACTAAAGCACTATGAAAAGGACCGTTGATGCCACCTATTAAAACAAACAAAAAGCCAGGTATAGTATAAGCATAGGCGTAGGCGTTTTTTACTGGACCAAGCCCAAAAGCTGCCGAAACTACTAATTCACGAGCAAATCCAAACAGTTTACTGACTAAAGTGGCGATCGCCACTAATTTAGCGATACTGCCGACAGAAGGAGATGATTTTTTATTTACAGTCACAGTATACAGATATTAGGAATGGAGTCCGATATATTATACGGTTGTCAGATAAAGCCGATCTTAATTAGTCTTGATTTCCCATGAGCAAATTAGAACGTCCTTACCTCAAACTAATCGATATTTTACTCAGCAATCCTCAAGAGCAAGAAGTAAACATTTTGAATGCTCATCCTGAGTTAGTCAATCAGGAGTTTATTAGCTGTTTGATGTCCGTGGGAGAAAATTTAAGACGCTCAGGGGATATTGGTGCTGCCGAACGTTTAATTAATTTGGCAGGTAAGTTACTCCAGTCAGACAAAACCCATACTTTTCCTAATCGTCGCCAAGAGTATTTTGAGTTTTTAATGATTTTGCTGCAAAAAATATCGGATCGCCTTCAACCAGACAAAGTGTATGCTCTAATTCGCGAAAATCAAGATAAGCTCGATCACAATACCACTAAAATTCTTAAATACTGGGCAAACGAGACTATTTTGTCGGTAGAGCCGAACCAGGGAAAAGCGATCGCCAATGATTTAATCAATTTCGGTAATGTAATCAGTGCCTATCCCGCAGGAGATAAATCTAATAACGTTGAATTGGCAATTGTGGCATATGAAGCAGCTTTAAAAGCCTATCCGCCAACTGCCTTTCCCCAAGATTGGGCGATGATTCAGTCTAATTTGGGTAATGCTTGGCGCGATCGCGTTTTAGGTAGTCGTCAAGAAAACATCGAACAGGCAATTGCTACCTATCAGCTATCATTAGAGGTAATTACTCAGGAGAAATATCCTTATATCTGGGGCAACACTCAGCGCAACTTAGGTATTGCTTACACTTATCAAGTTAAAGGCGATCGCGCCAGGAATATCGAACGGGCGATCGCTTGTTACAACCGAGCCTTATCAGTTCACAATCTAGAAGATTATCCTCAAGATTGGGCAGCCTCCCACAACAATTTAGGAGACATCTATCCTAACCGCATAGTAGGAGATAAAGCTGAGAATATCGAAACTGCAATTAATCATTTAGAACAGGCTTTGACAATCTATACCCTTGTCGATAATCCTCATCGTTGGGCAATGTTGCAGAATAATTTAGGCAATGCTTTTCAATCCCGCATTAAGGGAAATAAAAACAACAACATCGAACGCTCGATCTCTCATTACGAAAACGCCCTCTCAATTCATACTCTAGAGAAATTTCCCTACAACTGGGCAATGTTGAATAATAATCTGGGCGGTGCTTATTGTCATCGGGTAAAAGACGACGCAGAAGAGAATAAACAACGGGCGATCGCATTTCTCAATAAAGCCTTACTCGTCTACACTCAAGATCGCTTTCCCCGCCAATGGGCAGAAATTCAGCATAATATTCAAAACATTATTAAGAATTAGAATCTAGCTTATAATCTAGCTCTTTAATTTTGCTAAACAATAGCCATAATTACTCTTTCGGTAATAAAAATAATTATCGAGGAAATTTTGCTGATTAACTTTGGCAACTAAAAGTAACTTAATTCAGTCAATAACTGGGTTAAAACATTTAGTTAAATCGCCAACAATTGGAAAATGAATCGTTCTATATCTTATCAACGTTTGGGAATTGCTTTATCTATCTTTAGCCTTGTAGGTTTTATTTTGACTAAACCAGCTATGAGTGCAGAAGAATTGTTATCAACCTTGCAAGTCACTGGACAAGGAAGCAAAAAAATTCCCACAACCTTAACGCAAATAGAACTAGGAGTCGAAGTTACTGGAAAAACAGCAATAGAAGTACAGGAACAAATTGCTCAAAGGACATCATCCGTAGTGGATTTTCTTAACTCTCGCAATGTTGAACAATTGCAAACCACTGGCGTTCAGCTACAGGCAACTTATGACTATAGTAATAATCAAAACAATATATCAGGTTATATTGGCACGAATACAGTAAGTTTTCGCCTCGAAACAGATCGAGTGGGCGATATATTGGATCAAACAGTGAAAGCTGGAGCAACTCGGATTAATGGGGTGAGTTTTACTGCCACTGATGCAGCTATTTCTGCCGCACAAAAGGAATCGCTGCAACAAGCAACTTTAGATGCCCAGGCTTTAGCAAATACTGTCTTGAAAACCCTCAACCTTACTGCAAAAGAGATTGTTAATATTCAAATTAATCAAGCTAGTATTCCTCAACCGATGTTTATTCAAGCCGAGCTAGCTAATAAAGCGAGTGCCGACGTTAGCACGCCAATTATAGGTGGAGATCAGACTGTCGATGCTTCCGTTACTCTGCAAATTAGCTATTAATTTGAATTATAGCGTTACGTTTTTAGGTTATGACATCAGTTTTATGTAGGGGCGAGCAATTGTTCGCCCTTACAATCGTAGTTTTAATAGCAGCAACCAAATTTAATGTTTAGTTAAACAAAGTTGTATAAACAAACGTTTCTTTTATGAGCGTATAGTAACAAAGGTCAGATATTATTAATTACATAAATTAAAAGCCTATTAAAAGCTGTATTTTGTAAATAACACTCGATCCCCAAGTGCTTTTTGTAATTTTGCTGGTTTTTAATTTAGGTTGTTGTCTATAGCTACCATTGTAAAACTCAGAAAAATAAAGACTATGAAAGCTTCTTCAGATTTAGGACAATCAATTACACTAGCAGTACTTTTAGCTATAAGCAGCATAGGTGTCATCTTATTGATGTCATTTGTAGGTGGTTAGATAGATAGAGATTTGAACACTATTCTATTTAAAATGAGTCAAATCCAGAAAAAATCTCAGTTTGTTTTGTTTTGTAGCTAAAGTTTTGGAAAAAAGGCTTTAGCTTTTACTACGTTAATTAATAAATTTAATCTTGATAAAAGCTCGGGAAAACTTTATTAACTATTAACATTAATTAGGTTAACAATTACATAGCCAAACTCACAGACTTTTATTTTTCGCCCCTGAAAGTTTATTCTTGCAGAACTGTTTTAGAAACTAGGCGAGTTTTTTTACGATCGCCTTGGGATAAGTCTTTACCAATTTGCAGACGAGTAGCATTGGTTTGTAATATCGTTGCGCCTTGCTTATCTCCAAGCTTTAGAGCAGTTTTAGCAGCGGTTTGCAACATATTGGCTGCGCCAGTGCGATCGCCATTTTTTAATTTAGTCTCAGCAATTTGGGTTTGACGATATTTAGCCAAGGTTAAAATATGATTTTGGACGCGATCGCTAAGTTTTGCCTGATATAAATTCTGAGCTTCTAGTTCAATTGCCAGAACATGCGAATGCAGGTTTTCCTGATTTGTTCCAGGATCGTCATAGCGTAGTTGAGCAGCAGCAATTTTGTGTTTGCCTGGGGACAATTGATTAATATATAAATTAATTAAAATCACTCGTGGTCGATCTATCATTAAATCTCCCAAACGAACGCTAAAGTAGTTACCCTCTAACTGAATTGGTAATTCAATAGTTTCAGGACCAACTTGAGCCACGGGCTTTAATTCTGCGAGGCGGACTTTGGGCATTAACTCTACAGTAAGTGTGCTATTAGTCAAACCCACGGACTGAGCGCGAGCCAAAAGCCGCACAAACTCCGATAGTGCTTGCTCAGGCTGTTCTATATATGCCAGAGTTCCTTGTGCCGCATCAGAAATCTGCTCTAAAACATCCTGATTCCAGTGTTCCCCAAAACCTAAAGTATCAATAGTGACGTTATATTCCGCAGCCAATTCTGCTATCTTGAGACAGCGATGATTATCACCGTGTTCATTTTCCCCATCGGTCAGTAAAAAAATGCGAGATACACAGTGTTGATTGTTGGCAGCAACTTCTTTGAGCCCCAAACGCAATCCTTCATCAATTGCAGTTCCACCTTCAGCAACCATCAGCCTAATTTTTTGCTTGATTGGCTTAATATTGGTAACTGCCTGATTTGGCACAATTACACTAGCTCGATGATCGAAAGCAACCACGCTAATGCGATCGCCTGGCTTAAGCTTTTCAATAATGCTAATTGCTGCTTCTTTCACCATCTCTAAGGGTTGTTCTGACATAGAGCCACTGCGATCTAAAATCAGACAGAGATTTAAGGGCAACTCCCTAACTCGGTCATCGGGAACGGCCAATATCGCCAAGGATAGTTGACGTTGACTGTTATTTATTTGAGCATCAACATTAGTATCGCTTAGGTCAAACTGTAAACCAACTCTCATAGCTGTTAGGAAATATAAAACTTATAACTCTATGATATTGGTTCTATTTGCTTTGGGTGTCTGTTGTATATCTTATGTAATAGCTATTGGTTATTTAATATTTAAGAACAATGGAGTTAACTGCTCTGTTTGAGCCAGGTAAAACAGAAAGTTGCACCATCCCCTAACTTGGAATCGATCGTAATTTGACCCCCCTGATTTTCCACTGCTTTTTTGACTATTGCTAAACCAATTCCCGTATTTTCTTTGGTATCTCTAGATTCTAAAGTCTGAAACATTGTAAAAATTCTGTCGTGGTATTTAGGATCGATACCTTTTCCGTTATCGGCTACGACAAACTGATAATGATCTGCTCGTTCTATTGCAGAGATGGTAATTTTACCAGCAAGAGAATTGCTGTGTTTAATGGCGTTAGTGATCAAATTATTAAACACTTGCTGTAAAGGGACTGCATCGGTAATAAAAGTGGGCATTTCTTCCTGAATTTCAACTTGAAAATGTTCGGGAAGATCCAGTAAATCCATAATGTCCGTCAGCATTTTACCGACTGACACCTCTTGCAAATCAGATTTTAGTCTGCCAACGCGAGAATAAGCCAGCAGAGCGTTGATGAGGTTTTCGAGGCGATGAACTCTACCCCGCAACAGGTTCATGTTGTACTTGGTTTCTTGCTCCATCTTATCTGCTAAATCTTCTTCAATCCATTGGGAAAGATTAGCGATCGCCCTAAGCGGGGCTTTAAGATCGTGAGAAGTAACGTAGGCAAACTGATCTAACTCTTGGTTGCGTTGTTCTAGCTGGGCGGTACGCTGTTTAACCCTGGCTTCTAATTCTTGGTTTAGTCTGGCAACTTCCTGTTCAGCTTTCTTTCTTTCGGTAATATCTTGTACTGCCACCACCGCACCTAATTTAACTCCGTTACCGTCAATAATTGGGCTGCCGTTGGTGCTAAGAATACGGGGTTTACCTTGTTGGGGAATTACCATTAGTTCGACATTAGTAAATGATTCTCCTGAAAAGGCTCTAGACAAAGGAATATCTTCCTGCTTAAGATGATGCTTGCCTTCAACGTCATAAAGGTTATAGTGTTGCGCCCACTTATCCGCAAGTATAGCTGGCTGAGGAAATCCGTAAAGCTTAATCATAGCTTGATTGAATAATACCAAATTGCCATCGCGATCGCAGGCAACAATACCATCGGAAAGATTATTAAGTAAGGTTTTGATAAATACTCTTTCTCGATCTAATTCTGCTTCTGCCTCTTTACGTTCAGTAATGTCTCTCATCGCCACAATTGCCCCCATGTTTTCGCCCTGACGATCGATAATTGGATTGCCGTTAGCGAGTAAGGTACGGGGTTTGCCTTTTTTGGGGATAATCTTCATTTCGACATCGCGAACAAATTCTCCTGTCAAAGCCCGAAATAGGGGAATATCTTCTTGAGACATTTTGGTTTGACCATCAGGCAAATAGAGATTGTAGTATTCTGCCCACTCTGACGCAGGTATAGCTGACTCAGGCAGTCCATGGAACTCTCTAGTAGCTCGATTAAACAGGGTTATTACTCCATGGCGATCGCACGATACAATGCCATCAGATAGGTTATCTAGTAATGCCTGTAAAAATTGCTTGTCTCGATCTAATTCTATTTCCGCTTGTTTGCGAGCGTTAATATTAAGACTAGTACCGATTAAGCGAGATATATGTCCTGCTTCATCTTTAATCGGATTGAGATTAGTCAACCACCAGGTATCTCGATCCTGAAAAGGCAGACATTCTTCATAGGTAATAGCTGTTGCTGCCTGAAGACATTCTGTATAACGTCGCTCAACTGCTGCTGTGGCTTCAGGAGACATAACTTGTGCGGGGGTTTTCCCTACTACATCGCTTATTCCTGTTAACTCGATCGCCGCAGGATTAAACCCTTGATAGCAAAACGTGCCATCCAATTCGACTTTAATCACGAAAATCGCTTCTTGAACACTATCGTAGATGGTGCGCAGAAATTCTTCTTGTTGGCGAATAATGGCTTTTTGCTGTTCTAGTTCAGCAATTTTGGCTTTTAGCTGTTGATTAATATTATTTACTTGGGTTGGTGAAGGTAAGGTAAGAATTTCGGGGATTTTGATCGTTAAAGCGAGCGCTGTTGCACAGGAAACTAACGCCGTCAATAATTTGATCCAACTTGATAGCCAGTAGTTTGGATGCCACAGCGTCCAAATATCAATAGTATGACCAGTACCACAAAATAAGATAAACGCAGCAAATAACCAAAATATGCCGTTAAAAGGAATATCCTCACGTTTACGTAGTATGTAAATTAAAGTTATCGGAATAGAAAAATAGGCTAAAGCAATTGCCCCATTGCTCACTAAATGTAAACCGACTAACCAGGGTTTCCATAAATAGCACATTCCATGAGGCATAAAAGAAAAAATTGCCATTCCAACTATCACCAAAATATTGCTTAATTATCCCTCGGTTGAAAATATTGTTTAATAATATGTATTTTCAGACATACAATTGTAACCAATGAAATTATTAGCAGTAATCTATCTTAAGGTAGATGATTATAATAGATTTAACTCAACAATTGGCAAAAAATGATTCGAGTTGATTTTCGGCTTGCATTAAGATATACATCTCGCGAATGATGGAATGAATAATCAAATGTAAGTAAAGTCTTAAAAGATAGATAATTATTTAGATAAACTATAGAGAATTTATCTTTAAAATAATGAGCAAAATCAACGTCGTTTTAATTGAAGATCACGATCTAAGCCGAATTGGTCTATGTGCTGCACTAAAGCAATATCAGGACATAGAGATTGTGGATAACGCTGCCAATGGGAACGATGGATTGAAAAAAATTAAAACTCATCAGCCAGATGTTGCCCTGGTTGATATTGGTTTACCTGATATTGACGGCATTGAGGTTACTCAGAAATTAAGGAGCTATCAGCTAGAAAATCCTGGTTTTGAGACTAAGGTTTTGATGCTTACCATGCACGATAGCGAAGATTCGGTAATTGCTGCTTTTGCTGCCGGAGCCGATTCTTATAGTCTCAAGGACGTTAGTATGGATAATCTGGTTCAGGCAATTCGTAACACCCATGAAGGGAATGCCTGGATCGATCCAGCGATCGCGCGTATTGTTCTCAAACAGGCTCAAAACACCAAAGCGGTTGCTGCGGCAAGTAGGTCGGATGTTGCAGCTACTGCTCAGCAAAATGAAGAAGATACTCAAGCAATTACTGCCGTAGCAGGTGAATATCAGCAGTTGATTGAAACTTACCCGTTAACCGACCGAGAACTTGAAGTTTTAGAGTTAATTGTGGCTGGCTGTAGTAATGCAGAAATAGCTAAAAAGCTTTATATAACTGTAGGAACTGTTAAAACTCACGTTTGCCATATTTTGAATAAATTATGTGCCGATGATCGCACTCAAGCTGCGGTCAGAGCCTTGAGAGCAGGATTAGTCAAATAAGCCAATTTTGCTAAACGTAGGCAAGTTTTGACTCTTAAGTAAAGTTTTGTAAATTGCTAAGATAAATAGCTCAAAAAAATAATTTGACGATTACTGTCCACCATTTGAACGATTCTCGCTCTGGGCGCATACTTTGGCTGTTGGAGGAACTTGGTTTAGAATACCAAGTCAAGCGTTACGAACGTGATCGAGAAACCCTGTTAGCACCTGCGTCATTGCGCGAGGTTCATGCATTGGGTAAATCTCCCGTTATTACCGACGAAGAACTGACCCTAGCCGAATCTGGTGCGATCGTAGAATATTTAGTCGATCGCTATGGCAATGGACGGCTAGCCCCTGTAGCAGGAACTTCAGAGCGGTTGCGCTATACTTACTGGCTGCACTATGCAGAAGGATCGGCAATGCCACCATTAGTAATGCAGCTAATTTTTAATCAAATTGAGCAAAAAATAACGCCTTTTCTCTTACAACCAATTGTTAAACTCATCACAGGACGAGTCAAAAGTACGTTTATCGAGCCGCAAATTGCCCAACACCTGGATTATTTGGCAGCGGAACTTGAAAAGAACACCTGGTTTGTTGGCAACGAATTCACCGCAGCCGATATTCAACTGAGCTTTCCCTTAGAAGCCGCTGTTTCTTACGCCAATTTAGATGCGAGTCGTCCGCAACTCATGGCTTTTTTGGAGCGCATCCACGCACGCTCGGCTTACCAACGAGCCTTAGAACGTGGCGGTGCTTATAATCTTAGCTAGGACTAATAGTTAGATAGAGATTATGTTCCAGGCTCTGATATGTTTATAAATAGACTTTCATCTGGAAAAAATTTAATCCTGTGAGCGATAAATCTACGGGGAGAATGTTACTCTCACACAACTTTAATTTACGAAATAATGAGCTTCCTGCGCTGGAGCGTGAAAAATTTGCTCAGGTATTTATCGATGGACTTAAAGAACAAGGCAACATTAAATGTAGCTATATCAAAAATCCTCATTGGGTAGTAGAGATTATTTTTCCCACAGCTGAATTTGAGCCTCAAGAAATTGGTCAGATGTGCGGCGATATTTTAATCGAGCGCCGAAAAAGTCAACAACCTGAATCTAAGTTAGCGACAGATACTTTGATTTTAGGCGGTAGAAAAACCACTCCCGCCACTACTATGTCGCCAACGTCTCTACAAATAGGAGAATGGGGAGTAGATATAGTAGAAACGCTGCAAGCCGACGTTTTTCTTAAGGAAATAGCTTGGGAAAAAATGTCCGGCGACAAACGCAGCGACGGCATTTTTAAAATTGAATTTTATCAAGATTAAAAGCTAAAGGCTTAATATTGTCTGATAATTTTTGCTTACAATATATCCTACTTTTTATGCTACTATTTTAGAGATAAGATAATCAGCTGTTTAAAATGGCAAAGATATCGATTTATATAGATGATGAACTGCTTGAAGAATTAGATAGTTTGGTAGAGAGCAGTGAATACATAATCAAGCGTAATCGAAGTGCATTATGTAGTTATTTAATTGAGCAAGAAGCTATCAGACAAAAACGGCAAAAAATGTTAGAAGCTGCTCAAGCAGTAGATGAATTGGGTTTGGGCTGGAGTAAGGAGGAGCAAAATTGCGCGATTGTCGATGCGGAAGTATCTAGTTAGTCAATTTTGAACCCTCGGTTGGTACTGAAATTAAAAAAACTAGACCTGCTTTAATTATATCTTCTACAGACTTTAATCAAGTTAGAGCTAAAGTTACTTTGCTGCCTATATCCTCTACAGTTATAAGAAACAAGAAAATTGCTCCCGTAGTTGTTAGAGCGATCGCTACTTTAGAAAATGGATTAAATAATGAAAGTACGATCATCGCTATCGAACCCAGCACCTTTGATAAGCGGAGATTAATTAAATACTTGGGTCAGTTAGAAAGCAGCTATTTTAAAAAGGTTAAATCAATACTCAAGTTCTATCTGGTTGACGCTCTCTGCTCTAAAGAAACAGAGATTCTTTTACAGCACTGCTAAGATTAGAGGACTTACACCAAAATCTCAACCGCCTGGGCATCGTCAAAACGCCTCTAGCAAAACCACGAGGATCGAAATCGAACTCGTATTGCTTTGCGACTTTTCTTGCTATTCCAATACTTGCGTTAATATCAGCATTAAACTCAATTCCTAAAGCAGAACGGTATAGACCTCGTTTTACTCTACGACCTGACGGTTTCCATCCAACGGGTTTTTCACCGAATACGGGAATGGTGTCTAAGTCTAAGCTTGAAGCTTTCGAGGTATAACTTTCCTCCGTTTCAATATACCGAATACCATGCACATTACATAGTTGTTCAATTCTGATTTTAACCCTGGCTGTGGGAACTTGAACAAATTTTTGATTGTTCTTTTTACCCATATTAGAGTTTTGTTTTTGTCCTTTGTTCCACCCCATAACAACGGTTCCAATATTGTTATCTAGACAGTGCCCGATGACGAGCTTGGCAGCTTTGCTTACTGCATCGCGCATCTGTCGATTACGTTTAGTGGTTACTCTGTCTAAAAGAGCGCACCAAAAATCTTGAGACTTACCTTTTTTGATTGCGCTTACCCGCTTGTTATACCATTGGTTTACAGATTTAAGATGCTTGCCATCAACAATAAAACTAGTGTTGACATTAGATATACAACTCAACCAGTTATCCAGACCGTGATCGATTGAAAGTACATTATCTCGATCAAGTTTCTGTATTTTGACTGACTCAGACTTAGTTACCCAAACGGCATCAAAATAACCAGCACGAGGTACTATTGATAGTTCCTTGACTGCGTTCCAATCTAAGTTAGATGGGAACGGAACAAACGTCTCGGACAATCCAAACCAAGCCTTACAAGTTTTACCTAAAGGCACTCTAACGCCTTTATCCGTTAATTTGAGCCATCTCTTAGGGTAGCTAATTTGAAACAATCCACGCTTGCGATATTTTGGTAATTTTGGTTTGTTAGACAATTCTCCTTGGCGATACAATCCTAGCAACTCACGGTAACCTTTAAACGCTTCTCCCACAGAAATACAGGTTTGCTGTGCAGCAGAAGTATACAAGGCTTTCATATGCGGGTTGGCTTTCATTTGACTAGCAAGCCAAAATTTATTGGCATACTTACCAGTTTTAAAGTAAATCTGTCTAGCTAGATAAGTCGTACAATTATACAGCTTGTTTGACTCGCTACATAAATACTGTAATACTGCCGACAACTCATTATTATCAGGCAATCTGTTAACTTGTGCATTGTATAATTTAGCCATAAAGTAATGATATCATGATTGTTGATAAACAAATAGCCATCAACATGAGAAAAAAGTCTTTGGGTTATCGTCATGATAGTCACAGATTAGGACTTGCTACAGTTCATTTAGTCTGGATACCTAAGCGAAGAAAAAAGGTATTAACAGGAAATATAAGATTACGTTTAGCTGAAATTTTTCAGTCGGTAGCATCAGATAAAAAATGGTTTATCCGCTCATTAGAGATTGCGCCAGATCATTTGCATCTTTTGGTTGAGTATGACGCTACCCACTCAATTGCTGAAGTTGCCAGAGCATTCAAAGGTAGATCCAGTAGACTCTTACGACAAGAATTTTCAAGTCTTTTAAAATTACCTTCTTTATGGAGCAAGTCTTATTTCTATGAAACAACGGGTAAAATAAGTACAGCCAAGATCAAAGCTTATATTGACGACCCACATCACTGGTGAGTATATTTCACTCTCCGGCTAAAGCCATGTTTCGGTTTTTCCGCCCCGTCGCTTTTAGCGCGGGGTTACCAAATTACGTACTTCATATGTAACACATTTAATAAATTGATTTTATACAGAGTTAGGGGAATTATGAACACTTCCGTATTTGAACAATTTTTTCAAGACTGCGTTGGTAATTGGCAATCCGATCGCACTTATCATTATTTGACTTACAAAGAAATAGAGCGATCGCAAACTACTTTTGAAGTTCAACCTCTAACTAGCCAACAAAAAGCTAAAGTATTATCTGATAATGCTTACAACCAGCTAGATAACCTAGATCGTCTACCTGGATTTAATTTGGGTTTTTATACTATTTCTGAAAAAGGAGAAGAGGTTAGACAAAATCTGAATCTAATGTTTGTGCCTGAGTCTGAAAATGATTCAATCTTAGAAGGCGACTATTTACGCGATCGCGCTTACGAAGAAGCCAGACCAATTGTTTCCCACTTTCGCTTTGACTCCAATACTAGAGAATTATTGATGACGACGAACTATACCCGCATAGTTTCGGTTGACTCAATTACATTGACAAATCCGACTTTACGGATTCGTCAAATTTTAAACTATGAAAAACCGCCTGCTGGACAACCGCTACAAAATGTTCTCTTAGCAGGATTTGGGGTAGAACAAAAAGTATTAGGTTAATCTGCGATCGCTGTAACTTAACAATCATTTACATAATTCTCATTAAGTTTTACAAAAGTTGATAGTAACGGTTCAAGCAGCATTGTATAAATAGACTGTAAATGACTGTCTTATTCTTAATTAGGTAAGGCTTGGTTTCATTTATTATGGGTGTTACGTAAGATCGATTTATATTTCGTCTAACTTAAGACCAGACTGGATCGAACACCTTTTTAACAAACTGCACTGTTATATTTTTAATAAATAGTGCATTGATATAAGGGTTGTAACGATTTCTATCAACAGAAATTAACCCGCAAGATTAATTAAACATTGGCTGAGAGGAGTTTTTAATCTGGAGTATTTGTTGGGCAGTAAAATTTCAAAGTACTGAATCTCTTACTGCATGGCATTTACTTTGATTTTAAAATTTTCCACCGTGGCAAGCGATCGCCTTGAGTAATATTTTTACTCTAGTTCAATGTTGCTTGTCTAGTTTGTCTATTTACATAAAACTCAGCTGTCAAATAATGTTTGGAGTAATGCAGGTGGTAATCTGAAGAGTTTTCTCTAAGATTGGCTAAATCCGCATATTTTCACGCCATACATAAAAGATGAAAATTTTATTTCTCAAGGGAGATTATTAAATGGCTTTTGGCTCATTTGGTCCAGCATCACAATTGGGTGTTGCCCTATATGAAGATACTCCTCCAATTGAATACGTACCAGGGTGTTCAGAAGAAGAGTTACAAACAATTATTCGTGCTGTATACAAGCAGGTTTTGGGTAATGCTTACATCATGGAAAGTGAGAGAGCAGAGATACCAGAATCTCAATTTAAACAGGGAAACTTAAGCGTACGTGAATTTGTCCGTGCCATTGGTAAATCTGACTTATATCGTTCACGCTTTTTTGATACCTGCCCTCGCTATCGTTATACAGAGCTAAACTTCAAGCATTTCTTAGGTCGCGCTCCTAACGATTACGATGATATGAAAGCTCATAGTGCGATTTTAGACGAAGAAGGTTTTGAAGCTGATATTGATTCCTATCTTGATAGCGATGAATATCAAAATGCTTATGGCGACTACTTTGTACCTTATCATCGTGGATATAAGAGTCAGCCTGGTCAAACGATGGTGGAATTTACTCATATGTTTGCCCTAATGCCTGGTGCTGCGGGAAGCGATCTCAAAGGTAGTTTGTCAGGTAAAAAGCCTGTATTGAACAAAAACGTTATTTTAGAGACTCCGATATCTGTAGTTGCTCCTTCTGGGGGAACTGCTGGTGATGGTTGGTCTTTCCAAGAGCCTGCTTTGTCGGCTCGTACCCGTCAAGGTGCTGGTGCTGGTGAAAACGGCAAGGTTTATCGTATTGAAGTAACTGGTTATCAGGCAGCGGGAGTAAGAGATAGAGTTGGCAGATTTCCTGCTAATAGTTTCTCCAAATTCCGTCGCAGCAATAAAGTATATCTAGTACCTTACGAGCAGCTATCTCAAGAATATCAGCGAATTCATAAGCAAGGTGGAAAAATAGCTAGTATTACCCCAGTTAATTAAAACTAGCTCGCCATAGCAAAATTTGGGGGCAGGAAACCCAGAGGATTTTCTGTTCTCAATCCGTAATCTCAAATAATAAATAAATACTGATTCAAGAGAAAGTCATGACCGCTTTATTAGATACACCAGTGGAAGTTCGTTTGAATGGCACTGCTGATGATAAAGCGCTCACAATTCGGGCAGTATACAAGCAAGTACTCGGCAATCCTCACATCATGGAAAGTGAGCATTTAGTTAGTGCCGAATCTCAATTTTGTAATGGTAGCTTGAGCTTGAGAGAGTTTGTCCGCGCCGTCGCTAAATCTAAATTTTATCGCGATCGCTATTTTGAAACCTGTGCGCCCTATCGCTTTGTCGAGCTAAATTTCAAGCACCTTTTGGGACGCGCGCCTCTAGATCAGGCAGAACTGTCAGAGGATATTCGCCGTTGCATTGAAGAAGGTTACGACGCTGAAATTGATTCTTATGTCGATAGCGTTGAATATTCCGAAAAATTTGGGGAAAATATTGTTCCTTTTTATACTGCAGCAACTAGCCAAGTTGGTCAAAAACAAGTTAACTATAATCGCACTTTAACTTTACTTAAGGGTGTAGCTGGAGTTGATAGCGCTACTAAACAATCCCGTTTAGTCGATAGCGTTGCGACTAATAGTGCTACTGCTGCCAAGTCTCCTTCTACCAGCGGACGCATTTCTCCTCAAGACGCTACTGCCAAACGGTTTAAAATTGTCGTCAAAGGGGTAAAATTCGACAGTCCTCGCCGAGTCAGCACCAGTGAGTATATTGTTCTTAGCAAGCGCATGAGTCCTCAGATTCAGCGAATTCAGCGCAGAGGAAAAATTGTCAGTATTAGCGAACTCACCTAATTTCAATAACTCAAATTAATTTAAATTCAGGAGAAATTGATTATGTCACTATGGATAACAGACTTGCAGCCGACTGAGCTGAGAGAACGCAAAGCAGACGAGGATTTTAATCTTATCATTCGTACCGCCTATAAAAAGTTTTAGGGAATGCTTATTTATTAGACTGCGATCGCCTAGAAACTGCTGAATCTCTATTTAGAAATGGCGATCTTACCGTACGCGGTTTTGTCCGTGCGATCGGTCAATCTGAACTATATCGTTCGCTATTTTTTGAGAATTTTTCTCAATACCGCTTTATCGAAATGAACTGTAAGCACTTTTTGGGACGCGCGCCTCTAGATCAGGCAGAAATCTCCCAGCACGTGCAAATCTATAACAACCTTGGTTACGAAGCTGAGATTGACTCATATATTGATAGCGAAGAGTACAACAATGCTTTTGGGGAAAATATTGTTCCTTGTCCCCGTACCGAAAGCAATCAGCGCACCTTGATGAATGTAGGCTTTAATCGTACCTACGCTCTGTATCGTGGTTACGCTAGCAGCGATACTACTACCAATAAAGCCAAGCTAATCTCAGATTTAGCAGCTAATAAACCTACTCCCATTGTTTTTCCTAGCAAAAGCTCTGGTAGAACTCCAGGTGTTAACAACAAGCGTTTCCGCATTAAGGCAACTAAAGCCAGCATTGGTTCTTTAAATCGTTTTAGCAACCAAACTTACAATGTTGACTACGAACAGCTAAACGCCAAAATCAAGAATCTACAGCGTACGGGAGCGAAGATACTCAGTATCACTGAGCTCTAAGTTAACAGCTCAATCAAATATCTTGGAGGCGAATTTATCCTCGCCTTCTATCTAAAATTTGGAGGATATAATATGACAGGAATGATTAATACTGGAGATAACAATATTAGCGGGTACGGTAGTCGTACTGTTGCTATTGAAGTTACAGGAGTGTGTCGTCAAGAATTAACGCGTACTAGTAACTATACAGTTAAAGTTCCCTACAGTCGGATGTCTCAAACCATCCAAAATATTAACCGCCTGGGAGGAAAAGTAGCTAATATTTCCTTAAATAAAACTACTCTTGTCGCTTCCACTGAAGATCCTGAACAAGAAGTACCTAAGCGTTCTAATGGCTAAAAAAATCGCAGTCGCAAATGATTTGAATTAAATAAGCGGTTTAATCAGCAGATTGAGGATTACTATCTAGCAGCGGATAACCTAGCTGCTAGGATTTAAAAAACTCATGCTTAACATTTAGCCGTTAGGTAATAAAATAATCTAAACTTTTTTATAGACATTTTGACCTCAAAATTCATGAATATTGATGAATTTGTCGAACGTTCTTTGGGTAAATGGCGATCGCAGCGCAGCGCACACCATTTAGCTTTTCATCACTTTGAAGAAGTAACTTCTCAGATTGAAATCCTCCCTTTAGAAAATAATGACGAAAGGGTAATCGCACTTTGCAAAGCCAATCAGGTAGATCCTCATTTGGTTACTAGTCCTTTTTATATGACTTGGTTAGGAGAATCAGATTGGGACGAAGATGAGGTGCTTTCGGGTTCAACGGTGTTAGTTCCTTTACCAGATCTAGACAACCCAGCTTTAGGGCAACTATTGAGAGAACAGGGATATGCTGAAACTGTTCCTGCGGTTGGTCAGTATCAGCTAGTAGAAGACGGTTCGTTTATTCTGAATACTAAGTACGAAAGAGCAACAGCAGAGGAAAAAATTTGGTTTGCCACAGAAAACTTGCGTTTTCGTGTTTCTTTAATTAAAACAGGAGACGGAAAGGGAGTTACTACGGCTTCGTTTTCTTCGGAGATTCGATCGCTTAATTTAAATGAATAAATTAACAGTTGTCTAATATATTTTTAGTAAACAACTTAGTAAACAGCGTAGTAAACAGCGATCGCTTAGATTTAAAAGTTTAACGTGTCAACTTTTTGTCTAACCTAAATAACTGTCTTCAAGTAATGCACCACATCGCTTTTGTGGGGGTAAAGCATTTATCTGATTGCTCTTGAAAAATTAAGCCCTCAATAAAATTAATAAAATTAGCGATATTCCTCATGCTTTCTTGATTAATTTTAAGCAGGATGACGCTTGAAAAAACCTGGCATAATTATTTCCTTTTTTAAAAAAAATTTATCAATACGAGACAATGTTGACTCAAGAACATTATTCAGCACAAGATAATAACCTTCTTAATGAGCTAGCCAGACTGATGGCAGGAGATTTTTCTAATCGTCAACAGTCTGATGCCGATCCCAAAAACTATGCCCATATTCGGATTTTTTTTCGCCCCTTACCTTGGGAATTTTTCTCAGGTATTGGCTTTTATTCTGAACAAGTTTATGACTACGATCTTTGGACACCTTATCGTCAAGGGGTTCATCGTCTAATAGATCGAGGCGATCGCATTTATATTGAAAACTATAGTCTTAAAGAGGCTGAGAACTATGCGGGTTCTGGTCATAATCGCGATATTTTACTGACAATTCCCTCAGATGGTATTGAACGTCGTTACAACTGTTCTATGGTGTTTCGCAAAGAAGGCAATATGTTTCACGGTAGCGTTGAGCCTGGCAACAAATGCTTAATCCATCGCAAAGGGGTTCAAACCTATTTAGTAAGCAATGTAGAGCTGAACGAAACCACCTGGATTAGCTGGGATAGAGGCATGGATTTAAATAATCACCAGCAAATTTGGGGATCGGCAGTAGGACCACTAAAATTTGCTAAAAGAGCCAGTTTTGCTGAGGAATTACCTTAAATGAATTGATTCAACTCTAAGCTGATAACCAAATCTCAATTCAAGCACCTTTGCTAAGTTAAGCCTTTACCTGGTTAGCTTGTTGTAATAAATATAAATTAAACCAATAAAAATGATTAATACGTCGGAGCTAACAGCTAAAAGTATGTTACCACCAGCGGCTCGCAGAAAAATGCAGGCCTGGATTAGAAGCCGTCATCTGATTTGTTCAGGTCACTTTTTCATTTTTGAAACGTTAGAATATTCTACGATTGAAAGCTTTGAAGAATGCGTCAAAGGGTTAGGTGGAAGTTTTATTTCTGTTGAACCAATACGCAAAGTGTGGATCGGAAATCATCGCCAAGTAATTTTATATCAAGCCAAAGCTAGTTTACTCACTCCTCATCATGAACTAAAACAATACTGGATTAAATACGGTGGCTTCTATACTAGGTTTGATGAACGATCTTGTTGAGATAGTTAAAGAATTTACTACAGCTTTATTCAGCTAATTAAAAATATTATTAATTAATTGTTTACTGGTTTTTGACTCTCATTTGCCTTGCTTTTTTCGCTCTCCAAGCATTACCTTTTTTCAACTGTTCCCACTTCATGTTTTGAACATCAATAGCCAACAGTTAATTAAACCACAAATATTTATACCTACAATATTTATATTGAAAAGATCGATAAAAACATTAAACACTTTGCCAGTTAATATAAGGCAATTTGCTGGCTGTGGCTTTAATACTTTCCTCGTTGCTAATCAACTCTCCACAATTGTCCCAAGTTCCCTCAACAAACATCTGTCTCGGACCTTCGTTCATCTGAACTGGTATAGATAAGCGATCGCTTTTCAAGGACATCGCTTCTAAATCCACAGTTAGATCTACTTCGGAATTTTCGTTAATTAAAGCCTGTATCTGTTCAATTTCTTCTGGAGAGGCAATGACACAGGGAACACCAATTGCCACACAGTTGCCAAAAAAGATCTCCGCAAAACTTTGACCGACAATCGCCTTAATGCCCCATTTAGATAAGGCTTGAGGAGCGTGTTCGCGAGATGAACCACAGCCAAAATTATTATTGACTACCAGAATATTTGCACCCTGATATTGAGGTTGATCGAAAGGATGTTGCCCAGCAGTTTGTGCGCGATCGTCTTCAAAAGCGTGTTCTCCTAATCCATCAAAGGTAACGCAACGAAGAAAGCGGGCGGGAATAATGCGATCTGTATCAATATCATCTCCCACAACTGCGATCGCTTTACCCGATATTTTTCTAACTTCACTCATAACTAAAATTTTTTTAAACCTACTTTAGTTTACAATTTACAGTTGTTTTTTAGTAAGCTCTTAGCTTTTAGCTATGAACCTGATTCTAATCTTTGTTGCCAATCGCGATCGATTTTATCGGCATTTTTAATATTTTGATCCAAAAGGTCATCTTCTGTAGTGTAAGTAATATCGCCCTCGCTAATTACTTTTTGTTGAGCAAACTGGCTAGCATAGGCAATTTTCTGGCGTAAAGATGGATCGGATTGATGAAGTGCGATCGCTCTTTGTTCGCGAGACTGATTGCGCTTGACTATCTTCGGATTGCGCCCTTGAATCCAAAAATAACGGATTAAAGGGATCAAAAGATAGAAAACACCGTAGCCCAGTAATAGCCATTGAATTGAGGCGGCAAACAGCACTATGTCTCTACCCCACTCAACAGCTGAAATTGCTCCGCTTCGTAACATAGAATTTAAAACAAAAGCCAAAATAATATTAACTGCCCCCAAACCAGCAGCCAAAGTAATTTGACCACTAGTAGCTTGACTAAAACGCCATAGTTTTTCTTGAAGATAGCCTGCGGAAGTTACTGGTTCTAGTTGTCTACTGCTTGCCATTACCTGAAGTTCGGGAAAATAGTAAATAATTTCTCCTTGGGGAGAAACTTCGGGATAGCCATTAAAACGACTCAAAACAGGCAGCATATAATCTTCATCGCGATCCATCTCATCTACATAAGGCGCAATTTGTTCTCCTACCACTGCCCCTTTATGGCTGCGAATTACCGATCCGATACTTTGCCAGCGATATTCTTCGAGATTCGCATTGGGATTACCATCGCCAAATAAGAAAGAAAAGACTGACTCTAAAAAATTCATCTGGTAGCTGCCAGTTGCCTGTCTTCTACGCTGACGACGGCGACGATTATAGCCAGGATCGAACCATAAAAAGATATCTCCCAGCCAAAATCGGGGTATAAAGTAGAAGAAGCCACCGCCTCCGCCATAGCCACGATTGTTACCGCCTTCTCTCTCATTACTACTAGAGTTCATGGCAATATAAATTGCGATGATGGCTACTACCATCAACAGGATCGAAGCAATTAAAATGATGCCAAAAGAAATCCGAATTAAATAAAATAAAACTCGCCAGACTTTCTCCCAGGTTTTTTGCCAGCGTAGTTGCCAATACTTATTACGCAGAATCGAACGAAAGTTTTTCGGAAACAGATAAACTACGTCTCCCGACTCTGCCACCTGAAGATGCCCCCCAGCCTCACTTGCTAGGGCTAATAACCCCTGCTGGGCAAAGTTTAGTTCTAGTCCTGCTTGCGCTGCCACATCACCTACGGTAACGCGATAATCTAGCTTTTCAACTGACTTAACAATTTTAGGATTAGGGGTCATTCTCGATCGCAGTGATAAATAATAGTAATACTGAACTTATTTCATATTTTATCGTTTTCCTCTTGATAACAGAGCGATAACAATTTTAGACTCCAGTTTTTGATCTAAGATGAATTTTGATGAGATTTTACGATCAGGATTTTTATTATGGTAAAAACTGCCTCTACTATGCTGCCTTTAGGTACTGCTGCGCCTGAATTTCAACTCCCTGATGTAGTATCTGGCGAGACTATTTCTTTAGCAACTTTTGCCGATAGTAAAGCTTTACTGTTGATGTTTATCTGTCAGCACTGTCCTTTTGTAAAGCACGTTCAATTAGAACTGGCTAAAATCGGTCATGACTATAGTCAAAAACCTTTAGGAATTGTGGCAATCAGCGCCAATGACGTGGCAAACTATCCCGATGACTCCCCCGAAAAGCTGAAGCAGATGGCACAGAAGCTCAATTTTAACTTTTCCGTATGTTACGACGAAAGCCAAGAGGTAAGTAAATCTTATACTGCTGCCTGTACGCCAGATTTCTTTTTGTTTGATGCAGATGGTAAATTAGCTTATCGTGGTCAACTAGATGATAGTCGCCCTAGTAATGATGTTCCTGTAACGGGCAAAGATTTGCGTCAGGCGATCGATGCTATATTACAAGATCAGAAAATTGACTTTGAGCAAAAACCTAGTATTGGCTGCAATATCAAGTGGAAACCAGGAAATGAACCTCAATACTTTGGTTAAACCATAACTTGGCTAATAATCTGTGTAATTGACCAACGGATGTATGGGAAGGGTATTGTTAAGACATTACCTATTCACCAACGCCATAAATTCTCTTGCTCTCAATTAGTTAAGTTTAATCTTCGCAGTAGTTCAAAAATACAGATGATGAGCAAAGCTGCAACCAAAGGAAGTAAAAAACGAATTGAACGGTAAACTAATAGTGAACCTAAAATATTTGGTGTAAGAATACTTTTGGGTAATAAAAATACGATCGAAGTCTCAAATACGCCAATGCCTCCTGGAATATTGCTCACAATCGAAGCTGTCATGCTAAGCAAATAGATGCTGAAGAAGCAAATATATGTTTGATCGGGATAGGCAGGAACCAGGCTATATAATACTGCTGCTGCAAATCCCCAATCTAAAGAAAAAACAGCAATTTGCCAGACAGAAGTGCTGGGTTTGGGAAAATAAATAATTCTGTCTTTAATTTTGAAACGTTTTCTACACCAACAAAAATAGAGATAAGTTCCGACTAATATTAGGGCAATAATTCCCAGATAACGGACAACAGATATTTGAATACCCAAAGAACTGGGTAACTCCAGAGGATTAATCACAAAAGTAATTCCACTGAGAGTAAGTAATCCTAACCAAAAGGTAAGATTACCCATTGCAGTTATCTTGGCAATGATTCTCGTAGGTACACCCCACAAGGAATAAAAACGATAACGAATTCCGCCACCAATTAGTAAAGTAAAACCCGTGGTGTTGCTAACAGCATAAGTAACAAAAGTAGCAAAAATAATGCGTTTGCGGTCTAGATAATGATTGAGATGACGAAAGGCAACCAGATCGTAGCTACTAATTACTAGGTAGTCCAAGAAAGTAAAACCCAAGGCGTAAGATAGCTGACGATCGCCGATCAAAGATAGGCTATGTAAAATATCATTTAGCTTGTAGCGACCTAATTCTTGGTGCAGTAGATAAAGTGAAAAACCCAGCAGCAGAAATCCCACTGTAAAATATAGCCAGCGGAGCGAGCGAGCGCGATTCATTAATTAGTTATAGTTGGAGATAATTCTTTCAGGGTAATTAGTAAATATAGCATCTACCTGCAATGCTTTCAGACGCTCGATGTCATGAGGCTGATTAACGGTATATACCCACACTAGTAAATTGTGCTGATGCACCGAGTCAATCAGTTCGCAAGTGACAAAATCTAAACTAGAAATAACAATATCTGCCTGTAGTTTTTGGGCTGTAGCCAAATATTCCCAAGGTAATCCATAGATTAGCATCCCAGTTTTAATCTGGTCACAAATTGGTTTAACCTGACGTAACTCATAATGATTAAAAGAAGAAACCACAAAATCTTGATAAGCCCATCCTTGTTTAAGATATGTTTGAATTAATTCAACAACTAACTTGGCGGTATTGCTGCCCTTTAATTCAATATTAACTATGGCTTGACGGTTTACCGTCTCAATAACTTCTGCTAAGGTGGGAATTTGTTCTCCTTTACCAGCATCAAGCGATCGCAAATAGGCAAAGCTTCGTTCTTCAATGTAGCCAGTACCATTAGTAGTTCGAGATAAATCGCGATCGTGAATGACTACTAAATTATTTTCGACGTTATAAACATCAATTTCGATCGCATCAACACCCAAAGTTAGTGCCTTTCTAACCGACAACAAAGTATTTTCTGGTTCATGTCCCATCGCTCCTCGATGTCCAATACACAGCATAATTAAGACGTTGGTAATTTTTGGTAGAAAGTTGATAATAATATTATTCCTAGCTATTAGCTTTTGATTCGATCGACCATTAAGCAAAATAAACTATAAAAGTCGGATAAATGAGCATTTTAACTCTACAAAATATTAAAAAAGATTTTGGCATTAAAGAAATTCTTCGTGATGCTAGCTTTAGCATTGAGCCGAATGACAAGGTAGGGTTAATTGGAGTCAACGGCTCTGGTAAGTCTACCTTGCTCAAGATGATTGCGGGAATTGAACCTACAGATGGTGGTCAACGCTTGGTAAAGAGTGGAGCGAAAATTATCTATTTACCCCAACAGCCAGTAATAGATGAAAACCTAACCGTAATCGATCAGGTGTTTGCCGATAGTGGGGAGCAAATGAAGTTGGTGCGAGAGTATGAAGACTTATCCCACAAAATAGCTCAAGCCAAGGGAGATAATTTAGCTGTTCTGATGTCTCGTTTGGCAACGGTGACAGAGAAAATGGAGTTAGTTGGCGCCTGGGACTTAGAAACCAAAGCCAAGATTATTCTCACTAAATTGGGTATTGAAGACTTTGATGCCATGGTAAAAGACCTTTCTGGAGGATATCGCAAGCGGATCGCTTTGGCTTCTGCCTTGCTTAATGAACCAGATTTATTGATGATGGATGAACCGACTAACCACCTCGATGCAGAGTCGGTAGAGTGGTTGCAGGAGTATCTCGATCGCTTTGGGGGTGCGATTTTACTGATTACTCACGATCGCTATTTCTTAGATAACGTGACTAATCGAATTTTAGAAATCGATCGCGCCGACCTCTATACTTATGCTGGTAACTACTCCTATTATTTAGAGAAAAAAGCCCTACAGGAAGAGTCGGCTGTCAGCAGTCAACGCAAACATCAAGGGGTATTGAGGCGAGAGCTAGAATGGCTCAAGCGAGGTCCTAAAGCCCGTAGCACCAAGCAAAAAGCGCGCATCGATCGCATTGGTGATATGCGGGACAAAGAGTTTAAACAGGCGCAAGGAAAGGTCGATATTGATACTCCAGGTAGGCGGATCGGCAAAAAGGTAATTGAACTAGAAAACATTACCAAATCTTATGACGGACAGACTCTTTTTAAAAATTTCAGCTATGAATTTACGCCTCGCGATCGCATTGGCATTATTGGTGGAAACGGTGCAGGTAAATCAACTCTGATGAATATCATCACGGGGCGCATCGAACCAGATGAGGGTCAAGTAAATATTGGCAAGACAATTCATCTTGGTTATTTCGATCAGCATTCAGATAATATTTTAGAGGCCCTAGACGAAAATCAACGAGTCATTGAATATATCAAAGAAGTAGCCGAAGTTGTCACCACTGCTGATGGCAACAAAATTACTGCTTCTCAAATGTTAGAGAAATTTCTCTTTCCGCCCGAACAGCAGTATGCGCCGATACATAAGCTGTCTGGGGGTGAAAAGCGTCGTCTGTTTTTGTTGCAGGTATTGATGGAAGCTCCTAACGTTCTGATTTTAGATGAGCCGACTAACGATTTAGACGTACAAACTTTAGCAATTTTAGAAGACTATTTAGAGAACTTTAACGGCTGCGTCATCGTAGTTTCTCACGATCGCTATTTTCTAGATCGCGCTGTTGAGTTTATTTTGGCGATCGAGCCTGAAGGTGAAGTGCGTCTATATCCTGGTAACTATTCTGTTTATCTCGAACATAAAAAGAAAGCCGACAAAGAAGCCAAAATCGAACAGATTCAGTCAAAATCCCCACAAAGCAAATCTCAAAGTACTAGCACTAGTAAATCTAATGATAAAACCAATAAACCCTTGTCTAATTTTGAAAAACGAGAATATGAAAAGCTAGAAACCAAAATTGCTCAGTTGGAAACTGATAAAGAGAAATTAGAAACCGATTTGGCAATTAACTGTAGCGACTTCAATTTGGTGCAAGAACTCTCCGAAAAATTAGCCACGTTAAACGACGAGATTGATACTAATACCGAACGTTGGCTGGAATTAGCCGAAAGAGAAATGTAAATTTAATAACGGCAAAGTCCCGTCAAGTGGAATGCCTAAGACTATGCTTACGCAATCGAAATAATCTGTGACTATGAAAATTAATTGGAGTGAGTATACAAACCATTTCACGGTATATATTAGATTATGTTATTACTCTGATCAAACCCATGCCTCAGCTTGACCAATCTGCCCTCAAAGCTCGAAATAAATTGCTTGCTATGTTTTTGGTGCATATTGTCTTAGATGCTATGCTCGTGGCTATTTCCAGAGATCTATGGGCTATTGGTCGCATTTTAGTCACCATTGTAATAATGTACTTTGTTTTACAAGGGCGCAAATGGGCTAAATGGACTCTAATAGGGATCTTGAGTTTTCTGGTTGTTGCTTTAATAGCATTGGTTGTTGTCCTCTATTCAAAGCTCTCCACCGTTGTTGTTGTTGGAAGCTCGGTCTTGACCGTTCTTAGTGCGATTATTGCCATTTATATCGTCTATAGCAAAGATTTAAATCGTTATTTCTCCTATAAAAAATAAGCTTCTTTTTGATAGCAACCTGATTAAGAGATACATCAAATAGGGTTCAATCTAGATTATCCCCTATTAGAGTTCCCAGCTTATCTCTCCCTTTAAGCGATCGCTATTAGCGTGGCACAGCTAATCTTCTGCAAGCAATTCTGTACATTCTTCCATTGTTTTGTTTAATAATAGTTAACATAATTGGCAAAAAAAAGGCTTGGCATTGCCAAAACCCAATTCAAACTTAATCGAAGATATTTTGTTTTTATTTAACTTATTCAGCCAGCTTGAGAATTTGAGCCGTAATTACCATGCTTTCTTCATACAGCATTTCTCGACCCCATCGCTGTAGTTGTTGACCGAGCAAATCTTCACTTTTTTGATCGAACAAAGGGGTTACTTGTTCAATATAACAAGACTGCGCTCCGCCACCAGCTTCCATGCGCATACAGCCTGTGGTACTAGAACAAAGAACTGTACAGCAGTCGGCATCTAGGTTAGTTGAAGTCAACCGCAAGCTGACTAAATCACCTGGAATGTCTCCCCAGTCGGCGGTAGGAATACCCGCTAATTCAGCTTCAATACTGCGTTGTTTTTCATCGGTAAAATTGACCCTACGAATATCGTAATCTCCTCCTTCAAGTTTATATTCAACGGGAGTCCATTTAAGACGACTAGCTAACCAACCCAAAAACATCAAAGCTTGAGACTGATTGCCCTGCTCATAATCAATCGTGACCCGATCTACTTCAAAAATTGCCGCTCGCCTTTGGGGGGGATCGAAAGCAGCAGCAGCTAGTTCTTGCCAAGGTGCAAGTCGGCGCCAGTTGAGATCGGCTAAAGCAGTATCTTGTGTTAGTAATTCAGCCAGGGATTTTAGATCGGTTTCGGGTTCAATAAAGCTACTCGAATCGAAAATAACCGTATCGCTGGAGGATACCAGGCGTTGAAACAAAGGATGTTCGGGAGTGGGTGTGGCTTTCCACCAAACAAATTTGGGTAAATCCGCGATCGCCAATTCAACAATAATGCCGCCAATTCTCTCTAAAGCTTCAGCAGTACCGCTCAAAGTAATGTATTCACAGCAAACCAGAGTATTTTTGGTCTGTTTGTTGATCGGACAATAGGCTGATACTTGGGCAGTCACTCCTGTATCCTCGACCAAAATAGGACACAGGGTTATTATACGACAAGGATTGGAAGCTGCGATCGCATCTGCTATTGCTCCTTCGGAATCGGGGCTATAACTAATTGCTGGCGTTTTGTTTTCGGGGGTTAGCCTATCTTTTGCCTTAGCTTGGACAAACTCTGTATGTAATCTATTCAGTAAGGCTGCATTAGATTTGCCCGTCAATTCGAGATCGTAGGCTTTTTGAGCGGCTTTGATTGCCGCTTTAATTCTTGGCCCGACAATACCGTCAATTGGCCCAGTGTAAAATCCTAAAGAAGCCAGTAACTGCTGGGTATCATCTGGTTCGTAGACAATTAAGCTAAAGGTTGCTGCTCTGGTAACGGCTGTAGCATCTTCGTCTGAACCTTGTGTTTGCCAAAGCGAGCGTAATTCGGCTTCAATTTCGTCGATGGATACGTCTTTGGGTGCTTGTAGCGATACTATTGGTGAAACCATAATCTTTTACCATTAAGCATTAAACATTTATTATTTAACATCTATCAGATATGAGGATGAAAAATTGTTCATTCCTTGGAAATTATTATCCTTCGTTTTTTTAAAGTCTACGCCAGCGACGGCGATCGCGCTCAACCATCATTTCGGCTTCTGGTGGCTGCCAAGTTCCCGCTTCATACTGGGGCATTTGGCTAGGATCATTGGGAGCTTCCCAGGCATTAATTAAAGGCATCACAATATTCCAGGCCGCCTCTACTTCATCAGCACGGGTAAATAGAGTTTGGTCGCCTAGCATACAGTCGAGCAACAGACGGTGGTAAGCATCCGCAGTGGCCATACCAAAGGATGAACCATAGCTAAAGTCCATATTAACGGTTCTAGTTCTCAAATCGGGCCCAAGCGTTTTGGCTTCAAATTTGAGAGATATACCCTCATTAGGCTGAATCCGCATTGTTAAAACGTTAGGACTAGTTTGTTGTGCTGCCGATTGAAAAATTAATAAAGGAACTTCGCGGAAATGAATCGAAATCTCACTTACTTTCTTAGGCATCCGTTTTCCAGTACGAAGATAAAATGGTACTCCTTTCCATCGCCAGTTATCTATTTCTAGCTTCAACGCTACAAAAGTTGGCGTGATAGATTCAGGATTGACTCCCTCTTCTTGGCGATAACCTTTAACAGGTTGACCTTTCATCCATCCTTCAGAATATTGCGCTCTTACTGCCGACTGTTCTAGGTTATTAGAGTCGGCGATATGAGTAGCCTGAAGTACCTTGGTTTTTTCGTTGCGAATGCTATCAGCATCTAAGGCATTAGGAGGTTCCATGGCGGTAATAGCAAATAGCTGCATCAGGTGATTCTGCAACATATCCCGCAGTGCGCCTGAGGTTTCATAATATCCAGCGCGTTCTTCTACCCCAACGGTTTCGGCCACGGTAATTTGCACATGATCGACAAACTGCCGATTCCAGAGGGGTTCAAAGATGGCATTACCAAAGCGGAATACCAAAATGTTTTGGACGGTTTCTTTACCTAGGTAATGATCGATGCGATATACCTGTTCTTCCCGGCAAACTTTTTGTACTGCGCGGTTAAGAGATTTGGCTGAACTTAAATCTTTGCCGAAGGGTTTTTCAATTACAACCCGACTTTTAGCCGCATCATTAAGCATTCCCGCAGCACCAAGTTGTTTTAAGGCTGGTTTGAAGAATTTAGGAGATACCGCCAGATAAAAAATACGATTGCCCCTAGTTCCCCTTTTGCCGTCTAATTCAGCGAGAAAGCTGTTTAATTTCTCATAGCTTTCGGCTTCATCCATATTACCCGAACAATAGAAAATGCCTTGGGCAAATTCATTCCATAGTTCTTCGCTGCCTACCCCACCACTAAACTCTTCCATCCCATCTTTAAGATGTTGACGAAAATAGTCATGACTCCAATCTCTTCTAGCAACTCCCACAATGGTCATTTCTGAAGGAAGACGACGCTCTCTTCTGATTTGGTAGATAGCAGGGATCAGCTTTCTTTGGGTTAAATCTCCTGATGCCCCAAAAATAACAACAATAGCAGGATCGGCGGTGCGTTCCTGCTGCAAACCTATTCGTAAGGGATTTTCTAATATTGCAACCATAATTTTAATTATTGGTTTTCATTTAAAAGTTACTGGTTTTGATATATATCTTGAAAAAGCTAATAGCGCAGCTAGTCCTAAAGGATAAGCTTCGCAAATGCTAAAGCATACCGCTTCGAGACCGAAGGGCGGAGTGCGGTTTATCCGTGAATCATGCACGGGCATATCCTTTAGGGCATATGGGCGTAATCGAATTGCGCTCCTTATAAGCTGCGTCGTCGTAAGACGACGCAGCATTGCCTTGCTTTGCCCAGCTATTAGCTACGAATTTTCCATCCTTATATCCCCGATCTTTTTAATTAGACTGCTGCTAATTGCTTGACTTTGGTTTCTAGGGAAGACATCAACGATTCAAAGGGTTTGATAAATTTATCAATACCTTCTTGGAGTAATTCGTCCATTACGACATCAAGATCGATATCAACGGCTTCATCTTTTAAGCCTTCAATAACTTGATGTGCTGCATCTAAATCGGTTTCGATCCGATTAGCGGGATCGCAATGGTCTACACAAGCATCAATAGTATCAGGAGGCAGAGTGTTTACCGTATCTACTCCCACAAGCCCATCAACGTACATTACGTCGCTGTACTCAGGATTTTTAGTTCCAGTACTTGCCCAAAGAAGTCTTTGTACCTTTGCGCCTTTAGCTACCAGGGCTGACCATCTGTCGCCACTGAAGATTTCTTGGTATTTTTGGTAGGCAATTTTAGCATTAGCGATCGCTACTTTACCTTTAATCGCCTTGAGTTTGGCTTTAGCTGCTTCATCGGCAGACTCTAATTTGCGATCGAGGCGCTCGTCGATCATTACATCAATTCGACTCAGGAAGAAACTGGCAACAGAAGCCACTTTACTAATATCTTTCCCTGCCGCTGCTCGTTTTTCTAAACCTTTAAGATAAGCTTCAGCGGTATCAATGTAGCTTTGCACCGAAAATAGCAGAGTTACATTAATGCTCATGCCTTCGGAGATCGCCTGTTCTACCGCAGATAAACCTTCTGGAGTTCCAGGAATTTTAATCATTAAGTTGGGGCGATCGATAACTTGATAATAGCGACGAGCTTCTTCAATAGTGCTATCATCGGTACTCTTAGCTAGACTTGGCGGGACTTCGATACTGACATAGCCATCTAAACCATCACTCTCTTCATATATGGGCAGGAAAATATCACAGGCGTTGCGAATATCACTAAAAATTAGATCTTCGTAGATTTCTTGAACTGATTTATTCGCTTTGATTCCAGCTTCAATTGCCGCATCGTAGATTTTGTTTCCAGCGATCGCTTTTTCAAAAATAGCAGGGTTGGAAGTTATGCCTCGAATACCTTTATCGGCGATAAATTGTTTTAATTCTCCAGATTCGATAATGTCCCGGCTAAGATTATCCATCCAGATACTTTGACCGTATTGGTTTTCAATCTCTAAAATCGGGTTTTGGGTAGACATAATTAATCTTTCTCCTGGTAATATTTCCTGATTAAAATTAGTCATCAAACTAAACTTTTCTCTTCCGAATCACGACGCGCTCGATCTTGGATAAAAGACTCGACTAGTTCTACATCTTCGGTACTGCCAATTACTAAAGGAGTTCGCTGGTGTAGTTCTTCTGGTACTACGCTCAAAATCCTTGCCATACCAGTACTGGCACTGCCTCCGGCTTGTTCTGCCAAGAAAGCCAACGGTGCAGATTCGTATAATAATCTCAGCTTGCCTTCTGGTTTTTTGACTGTTCCTGGATAGAGAAAGACACCACCCTGCAACAAGATACGGTGAAAATCTCCTACCAGCGCACCGCTATAGCGAGAGGTATAGCGATTGTTACGATGAACATAGCGGATGTACTCGCGAATTGATTCATCCCATTGCCAGTAGTTACCTTCGTTGACGCTATAAACTGGGCCATGTTGGGGAATGGTAATATTTTCTTCTGCTAAAATAAATTCCCCTAAGCTGGGGTCAAGAATAAACGAGTGAACACCTTTGCCTATAGTGTAAACCAATACTGTAGAAGGACCGTACAGAACATAACCTGCGCCAATTTGGCGATCGCCATTTTGTAATAAATCTTGGGCTTTGCCATCGAGATCCTCGCCTTCCTGCTGGCGCAGAGAGAAGATCGAACCAACATTTAAGTTGATATCTACATTGGAAGAGCCGTCTATCGGATCATATAAAAGTGTATAGCGTCCTATAGGGCAATTTTCGGGGATGTAATATGGTTTCTCCATTTCTTCTGATGCCAAGCGGCAAACTAAACCACTTTGCTTAAAGACGGAGATAAAAACATCATTGGCATAGATGTCCATTTTCTTAACTGATTCTCCCTGAACATTAGTTTCTCCCGTAAAACCTAATGATCCAGCCATTAAGCCTGCCCGACTTAAACGGCGACTTACAAGTTTGGCTGCTAAAGCAATGCGATTCATGATCGCGCTGACGTCTTGTGCTTGAGCGTTAAAGTCAGCAAACTGCTGTAGCACGTGCCTAGACAGAGTTTGGCAATCTCTATCTAGGCTATATTCTGGAATGACAGCTTGGTCAAAATTTTCCATGGGATTATTAATCTTTTTAAGCCTGTATCTTTTGCTTTCCTCTGACCAATGGTCACAAATAGAGTAAAGTTGTTTTTAAGGAAGTCTCAGTAACGCTTATCGCTAGTTCAAGTGTCAGAAAAACTACAGAGTATTACTTTAAATTTACTAGACTCCATAATATTCATCTTAGAAAGAGATTTTTAACTTCTATCATAAGCTTAAGACTAGCTTTAGGTTATCGAGTTGTTTTGCTGCTTGTGATACACATTTTTCAAGCTTGAAGCTGCAAACTATGAGCTAGTGACATACTCCCAACGCCAACGCCTTGGGGAGGACGCGATGTTTGAGGTTTCCTCAAACATTTCAGCCGTCCGTCGCGACTACGTAGTCTTGAATCGTCCTCGCTTTATGGCGTGGGACTTATCCACCCCCCAACCCCCTTAGTTAACTAATCAATATCAATTGACTGAGGGCGATCGCGATTATGGGGAGTTGTAGAATTGTTATTGACCGAACTGTATCCCTGTTTCTCTAACCATTGAGATAAAGGCTCTTCGTTTAAGTTGAGATGCAAAACACCACTAGCAAAACCGCTAGCAAAAGCAACTGGCTGTTGAATAAATTTTTGGAAGGCAGGTGCTAATTCGCTTAAAAACATAACTTGAACACTCTTGAACACTATTAAGGTTATTTAAAAAAATTCTAGCGCGTCTATCTTGGTAAAGCTAAAAGCCAGTAAATCTAAGCCAAGCTAATTTAGATGAGGCGTATTATAGTATCTTGAATTTTGGCACAGAAATATCTGGAACTAGCAGCACAAAACCGAAGATGAACAACTATCGTACCGAAAAAGACTCGATGGGGTCGAAAGAAATACCTGCTAATGTTTATTATGGGATTCAGACTTTAAGAGCGACAGAAAACTTTGGCATCAGTGGGATCAAACCTTTGGCAACTTATGTTGATGCCTGTATTTTAATTAAAAAAGCTACAGCGATCGCCAACGGAGAATTAGGCTGTATAGACCGTAAAATTAGTCAAGCAATAGTTCAAGCTGCCGATGAAATCTTAAACGGTGGATTACGCGAGCAGTTTGTAGTTGATGTTTATCAAGCAGGGGCTGGCACATCCCATCATATGAACGTCAATGAAGTATTAGCCAATCGAGCTTTAGAAATTTTAGGCGATGAAAAAGGCAATTATAGCCAAGTCAATCCAAACGATCATGTTAACTATGGTCAGTCCACTAATGATGTAATTCCTACTGCTATTCGAGTTGGAGCATTATTAGCCTTGGATCGAACTCTCAATCCAGCTTTGTCAAACGCGATCGCCGCCATGGAGCAAAAAGCCAATGAGTTCCAAGCTATTGTTAAATCTGGTCGTACCCATATGCAAGATGCTGTACCCGTGCGTTTAGGAGCAGGATTTGAAGCTTGGGAGCAAATTTTACGAGATCATCAACGAAGAATTGAGACCGCTGCCAGAGACCTGTATCACTTGGGTTTGGGGGGGAGTGCCACAGGAACAGGATTAAATACTCATCCACAATATCGTCATCGGGCTGCTGAATTATTAGCCGAGTTTATTGGCAAGCCTTTACAACCAGCACCACAATTAATGGCAGCGATGCAGAGCATGAGTCCTTTTGTTAACGTTTCGGGTAGCTTACGCAACTTGGCGCAGGATTTGGTCAAAATTTCTCATGATTTGCGCCTCATGGATTCTGGCCCTCAAACAGGATTTAAAGAAATACAGCTACCCGCAGTCCAGCCAGGGTCATCAATTATGCCAGGGAAATATAACCCCGTAATGGCAGAAATGACGTCAATGGTTTGCTTTCAAGTGATGGGATACGATACGGCGATCGCCTTGGCTGCTCAAGCAGGACAATTAGAGTTAAACGTAATGATGCCTCTAATTGCCTACGATTTAATTCATAGCATCGAAATATTGGGCAATACTATTGATAGTCTCAGTAAGCGTTGTTTAACGGGAATTACTGCTCGTCGCGATCGCTGTTTGGCATATGCCGAAGGCAGTTTGGCTTTGGTAACCGCTCTCAATACCCATGTAGGCTATCTCAAAGCAGCAGATGTGGCCAAGAAGTCGCTCGAAACAGGTAAATCGATTCGGGAGATCGTTTTAGAAGAAGATTTAATGAGTGAAGCACAATTAGCAGAAGTTTTAGACTTAGAAAAAATGAGTCAGCTACCTAAATAGCTCTACGATCCTCGACGCAATTGTGCAGAGTTATAATTTGTTTTAAATGATACAAGAAGAAAATAATGCCACAAATGTCACAAATAACTATATGGGTAAATGAACAAATCGATCCAGGTGGTCTAATTTATGCCTGTATTGCCTGTCTAGATGAAGATGCAGCCAACGCCTGTCATCAAAATTGGCAAAATAGCCTTTCTCAACAACAAAAGCAAAATGGCTGGGTGGCTAGTCTGCGCACCGTAACTTCCTGGGACGAAGTTCCCGTTAATGCTCTCAAGCTAAGTTGGTAAAATGTTTGAGAATGGCTGGGAAAAATTTTGCTTGTCTTGGTTATAAAGTAGACAGCTATAATAACAAAACCGCAGTCGTCATGAGTTTATTTAAATGCAAAACCAAAAACCCGATCGCTGTTGTACTGGCAAGAAACTGAAACTACCTTGCCTCTAATCGACTGTTTACTGTTCGCCAATATCAGATGACCCAACTTCTTTTTTAGAAAATCCCCAGGTAAAAAATACCGCTACCACAGCTACCGTGACCCATTCGGGGATTAGGTAATCTGGTAGCCAAACTTTAAGCAACAGACGTAATCCCACAAAGCCGACAGTAATAAATCCAGCATCTTCTAGGTAGGTATATTCTTGAAGCCAACGAATAAATAATCCAGCTAGAAAGCGTAAAATAACTATTCCAAAAGTACCGCCAGCAATAATTAACCAGGTATCTTCAGTAATAGCGATCGCCGAAGTGACGCTATCAAGCGAAAAAGCTAAATCAGTAATGGCGATCGTCGGAATTACTTGCCAAATAGACTTGAAGCGAAGACTTCGGTGTCCTTCTGGCTCATTATCGGTAAAGAAAAAATAATTGAAAACTAGCCATAGTAAATATAATGCTCCCAAAAGCTCAAATTGCCAATATTTGATTACCCAGGTAGCAGCAAGAATTAGTGCAATTCTAAGTATATATGCGCCAATAAGCCCTATATTAAGAGCCTGTCGCTGGGATTTGGGATCTTTTACGCTTTTAGCAATTGCAGCCAAGGCGATCGCATTATCTGCCGATAAAACAGCCTCTAAAACTACTAAAATCAGCAGTATGAGATAAACTTCGACCCCAGCGTCAGTAAAATAATCAACTATGTTTTCTATCATTCAGGATATATATTTTTAAATTAAATCAGATGAAAATTTGGAACCAGTAATTTGAAACTAGGATTAGTTGCCAGCAAAAAATGATTCTTGGTAGAATTTGTTATTTTTCCTTAGTTTAAATCAGGGTTTCCTTAAGTTTCCTTCTTAATTATGTTGCATCTTGTTACAAGATGTTTCTCTTGGGGTCGATTATGACGCAAATTAAGGATGGAATATGTTGTGATTTGAATCAAAACGTAAGGAGTAAAATTACTATGCCTCTATCAGATACTCAGGTATTTATCGCTCTTGTAGTTGCTTTAATTCCTGGAATTATGGCGATTCGCTTGTCTACAGAATTGTACAAATAAATTCAGTAGATATCACTCTAAACGTTTAGGGTGCTAATACCAGGATTTCAGATTGGCGATTATGATTAAAGTTGTTAATCTGGAGTCCTTATTAGTTAGGTGCAATTCAAACTATGAATTTTGGCAGACAAACACCTAAACCAGTCCGACGCAATTCTCGTAAACGCCACAATAAAAATCGAGGCATAACTGCGGAAATTAGTCTCAAGCTGATCTTAAGTTGGGCAATTGCTATCAGTGCGATCGCTTCTTTGTTTAAACTCTTGCCCTATCATCTTACTCAGCAGGCAAAGTTAAAAGAGTTACGGATTCAGGTACAGGAAACTGATGCTAGGGTTAGCAAATTGAGGGAACAACTCAATCATAATTTTGATCCTCAACAAACTCAAAGTCTGATAGAGCAATATAGTTCTTTAACTGCGCCCAATCAAAGTCGCATCTATTGGCTACCAGAAGACAGTACCGTCAAGCAGGACCGAGATAATCAGTAATTATGACGGGACTAAGTAATCGATCTAACCAAGCTTGAACTTTTTGTCTTAAATTAGTTAGATCTGGTCGAGCTGCTAGAATTTTTAAAGCTGTTTGATAGTCGGCAACGGCGCAGTTCCAGTCTCCCTGTAAATAATTAGTTCTGCCTCGCTCTGCATAAATTCGTTCTTGAAGTGAATCCCCGATTATTAGCGTAATATCGAAGTTTTCAATTGCCAGATCGTACATTTCCAACTCCCGAAAAGCAATTCCCTGGTTGATCCAAGCACGAAGATTTGCTGGATTTAAATCGAGGGCAGTATCGTAATCGGCGATCGCTTCTGCTAATTCACCCCGAGCAGCATAGCAATTAGCTCGGTTATTATAGGCACTATCGAGATGAGGATTGATTTTTAAAGCCTGAGATAAATCACACAGAGCCTCAACAATTTGATTATTACGAAAGTGCATCAACCCTCGATTATTATAATCGACTGCATTATCGGGGCATAAAGCAATTAGTCGATCCAAAAGAGCGATCGCCACTGGGTAATTTCCCTGAGATGCTTTCGCTTTGACGCAGGTTCTCAGTTTTTTTAGCTGTTGTTCTGAGCTTAATGAGTTAGACAAGAAATATTGTTCAGACAATGCTGCTTCCAATTGATCGGGGGAGGGTAATATTTGTAGTTCTGATTGAGAAATATGCTGCTCAAAATTGATTTTCATCGTATCAATTAAACCTTTTCTAATGGCTAGTTTACTATCTTGTCCCAAGGCTTAGAGAACATAAATGTGTCACCCATCGAACTGTCTCAAGGTTTTGCCAATTTATAAAGTATCGAGTTTTTAATTACTTATAAAGCATCATGACGAAAAAAAAGTCAATTGTCTTCCACAAAATTACGTAAATTAATGTTAAGAATTAAGTAAACTAATTTGTCTTTTTGTATCAAACTAAAGCTGAAATATTTGGTTTCATCACAATTCAGCTAAAGATTGATAAATCTGACCCATTTTTACATTACATTTTCTAAATATCGGCTATTAAGACTAGCTTGTAATGGCTTTAAATTAATCTTTAAAAAGTATGACTAACACAGTATTTTCTCAAGCGCCGGATCTATTTTCTGAAGACTATTGTGTCTTAGGGTTGGCAACCTGTTTTGTGCGAGATGATGGCGAAATTGAACAGTTGACAGTTTTAGAACCAATTCCTTCTGCTGCCTTAGAAGCATTGATTAAAGGGGTTCCCACCTCATATCAATTAGCTTGTTCTAAAACCTTGGGAGAAATTTTTCAAGAAGACACTGTACAAATACCTAGTGATTTACAAACTGGCGAAAAAATTAATTTGTGCGATCGCTTTGCCGAAAGAGTAGCAGCAGCAACCCGTACTTATAAAAGCCGCCCTGAAGCTAAAGAACATATTCCTTTAGGCACAACTAGACAAGACTTTAATTATTCTTTGGAAAGAAAAAGAGTTTTAAACAATTCTCGTGCAGTAAGCACAGAAGATAATGTAAAACAACATTCTCATACTCATAAGGTTTTATAGGATTGTGGTGAGAAAATTAAATACACAAAAGTTTTTCTATGTATTTAATTTGTATTTAATTTCTCACTCTGACAAAAAAGCGATCGCTCTAAATAAATCTTTGCCCACAATCGATAGTTTTACTATAATCATTAAACATTTATTTATCAGTTCAATGTTCAGCGGTATAAGTAAAAGACGCACCTATTAAAGGTATTTTATTCAATACCATATAGAAACGATCATTGAACAAGCGATGGTAAAGACTTCAAAGCAATCAGTAAAAAAGCTAACTGAAGCGCAACAAGAGGCTCTAACTAAATTAAAATCATTTCTACGCAGCAACGGTAGTTTCTTTCGCTTAAGCGGATATGCAGGCACAGGCAAGAGCTTTTTGATTTGCCATCTGATTGAGTGGTTAGACTCATTGGACTTTGAATTCGTAGTCGCAGCCCCAACTAATAAAGCTGCTAAGAGTCTGATGCAGGTTGCGATGTCTATCGGCATTAATCTAGAGGTTAAAACCGTAGCACAACTGTTGGGTCAACAGCCAGAAATTAACGAGGAAACTGGTTTAGAAGAATTTACTTCCGCAGGTGAAGCCGAATTTGATGATTACGATGTGATGATTATCGATGAGTTTTCGATGATTAATCGGAGTAATTTTGAAGAGATAGTAAGTGCGATCGCCTCAACTATTAACACGAAGGTCATTTTTGTGGGAGATGAGGCGCAGCTACCGCCAGTAAAAGAAAAGCAGCCAATGGTTGCTATATCCGAACACATTGACGACATGGCAACTTTAAATGAAGTTGTACGATATGAGGGAGAGATCGCGGTAGTTGCCGAGAAAATACGTAGCAATGAGCAATATAGTCGCGTAATCTATCCTTTCCAAAGTAGTGGCGATCGCACTATTGTCTGTCAACCGAGGAAGCAATGGCTAGAGACGGTAACTCAGCACTTTAAATCTGATGATTACAAAAGCAACGCCGACTATGCCAGGTTGTTAGTCTGGCGCAATAAAACTGCTGCATCTGCAAATAGATTTGTGCGATCGCGTTTGTGGGGTAAAGACGCACCCGTATTTGTACCTGGAGATAGGCTGATCGCCAGAAAACCCCTGTTTCGCCCTCGCCCTGGACAAAAAGGCAACAACAAATGGGGAGTTTTAATCAACAACTCAGAAGAGTGTTCTGTAATCGAGCAGCCAACAATTAAACAACTATCTTATGACAAAGTAGCGTATCAATATCGTTCCGTTCCAGTTATGACTGATACAGGGTTTAAAGTAAACCTGTCTGTTTTGACCGAAAAAGGTGAACAACTTAGAAATGAGCAGATTAAATCTTATGTAGAAAAAAAACAATGGAATAAGTATTTTGACTTGTCCAGAACTTTCGATGATGTCACCTATGCTTATAGTTTGACGGTACATAAAGCTCAGGGTTCTAGTATAGATTACGTCTTTCTCGATACGGAAGATATGCGGGGTTGTCCCGACTTACAAAAGATGCTTTACACTGCTTTAACCCGCGCTAAAACCCGAGTTTTTATTCCTTTGAATTAATCAATATTTTTATCGATAGTTATCTATTGTAACTGCGAGCTGTAGCAATTTTTAAGTTTAGTTTAGATGACTAATTACAGCGCGATCTCGTATATTTTGTAAGTTGAGTTAAATGGAGTGCAACCCCGTAAACGTTTATTTCTAATTATTTCAAACCTAGTTTTTTCCTCAACTCTGTTGCACTCATAAACAATAGTGGTGCAACAACTAAACTTGTAACAATAAAGTGTAAGGGAAAGTGAAAATAAAAGTACCAAAGAACTAGAACTCCGTAAGTAGAATCCATATGATCGATGAAATAAAATAGCAAGCTATTTTCGTCTCCCGGAGGAATATCTAAGCGACGCTTGATAAAAGAATTAGGTAATTCCGCTAGGTTGAAAATAAATCCAACTAATAAGCCAAATTCAAGTAAATTGAAACTAGAAAACGAAATTGCTGCTTCAGGTAATACTGGAATTAATAATTCGACTAAGTTTAATAAATAGACGCTTGCTACCATTGCGAGCGGCAAACTAATTAAACCGCGCCACCTTTTATTTGCTCCAAACCATTCAGTTTTTATCGGAATATTTAATATTTTAAATAAACTGGTTTTCCATAAGAAAGCTTCAATAACTCCAGCAATAAATAGACTAAGAGCCAGCCACAGTAAATTCAAAGTATCTAGAATAAAGTATTGTGTCCAGCCGATCATGTTTTTATCAAAATAAGTAAACTATTGATTTTTAACTTGCTTCAAACAAAAATTCTTTACCTGTATCAAACAAAATTATAGTCTTAATTTAATCTCGACTTTATCTCAAGCCTTTATATTGTGTCAGTCAAAGATTACTGGAAAACTGTTGAGATGAAAATTGCGATTATTGCTTCAGGTTTTTTACCCATTATTGATGGTGTAACAATTAGTGGATGGCAAAGATTACAAATACTGAGCCAACAAGGACATGAGGTACGTTTTTTTTGTCCTGACTACAGTAGTTTGTCCAAGACATATCCTGATTGGCAAGATTATACGGGAGATATATTACCTGGAGTCAGAGTTATTAATTTAACTAGCAATTCCTTAGTTGGGTTAGATTACGAACCTAATGTTACCAGAAACTCATATCAATCAGTTTTAGGCGAATTAAAGCGATTTCAACCAGATATTATTCATATTGATCAACCAGAAAGGCTCTACGTCGCGTTTTGGCGTATTGCTGGACTAGATTACGCCAAACAAGCTGGTATTCCCTGCATCAGTTTTTTCCGCACTAATTTTTTAGATTATTTGGCGGATTATTTTCCTTTGCCAAAACCAATTTTTACTGCAAAGATTAATTGTTTGGATATACAACTCTTACGACTTAACTTTGGTTACTAGTAAAGTCACTTATCCCAAAGTTATTGACTTGGGAATAAAAAACGCTCGATATGGTAATTTAGTTGGTTTTGATAGCGATCGCTTTACTCCCAATCTACGTCAGACAGATTTTTTTGATTCACAATACGGGTTGTCTCAAGTAGATCGCTTAATTAAAATAGTCTTTTTAGGTCGTCTATATCCTGACAAAGGTTGGTATTTTACCCTAAAAGCTCTCAAAAGCGTGTCGTCAGCAGTCGATCTGAGTCAAGTAGCCATTATTGTCGCAGGAGATGGGCCAATGCGCGAGGAAATAGAGGCACAATTGAGTAACTTGACTCCCAACTTACATTTACTTGGTAGAGTAGCTCCAGAGAATGTTCCCGCGCTGTTAGTCAACTGCGATTTGCACGTCACTACTTCTGAGAAAGAAACCAGAGGTTTGACTATTTTAGAGGCGTTTGCAGCAGGAATTCCCGTAATTGCCCCCAATTCTGGCGGAGTAATTGAAAATATTCAAGATGGCAAGAATGGCTTTTTATATACTCCAGGCGATCGCTTAGACTTTTCGAGCAAACTCCAATTATTAATTGAAAATAATCGTTTGCGGCAAGAAATGGGCGATCTCGCGCGGATTTCCGTCAAAGAATACAGTTGGACACAGGCAGTTCAGAATTTAGTCGATATTTGGCAAGAGGCGATCGCCGATCGGTTGACAACGAACCATGGATAATTAGTCATTAGTCATTAGTGACAAGTTAAGACACTACGCTTAGGGTCAATCGGTTTGAAGCCATTAGCCATTAGCCATTAGCTAAAATCAATCGCTAAAAAACTGTCCTGCTAAATCGGTAATGTCGGTTTGAGTAATTTCTGACTGTTGCCATTGCGCGATCGTGTTTAAACTGCCATCGAGGAACATACTTTGACAGGCGCGACGCTGAATTTTACCGCTAGAGGTTTTGGGGATGCTGCCAGTTTTGAGTAAAGCTACGGCAAAAACATTAGCCATGTTTTGTTCTCCTACAGCCAGGCGGATTGCGCCGATAACTTCCTCGGCATTAAGTTTTCGCAAGTAAGTGCGATTGATTTCATGAGCAATGACTAACTGTTCTTCTCCGTTAACGTCCACGCTAAATGCTGCACCATGATTAGGAGAAAGAGCAGGGTGACAATTTTCCACCGTTTCTTCAATATGTTGCGGATAATGATTACGTCCCCAGAGAATCATCATATCTTTGATTCGTCCCGTGATGTATAGTTCACCGTCTTTAATAAAGCCTAAATCTCCGGTGCGGAGGTAAGTTTTATTGGGGTTATTAGCTAAAGTTGCTTGAAAAGTTGCTGTTGTTTGCTCCTGTTGTTGATAGTACCCTTTGCCAATACCTACTCCGGCTGCCCAAATCTCCCCTACGCGATCGCTTTCACACTGAACTTTAGTTTCGGGATCGACAATAATAATTTCATCCCCCAACCAAGTGTGACCACAGCTAACAGCAGCTTTAGAGTTAGGGTGTTCTGGTGCTACCGTAACAACTTTATCTTCAGTTAAGGCTTGTTTATCTAAATAGGTGATCGTAGGATATTGCGAAGCATTAATCCCAGTAATAAATAACGTTGCCTCAGCCATACCGTAACAGGGGTAAAAGGCTTCTTTCTTAAACCCGCAAGGTTCATACAGTTCAGCAAATTTCTCTAGGGTTTCTGCTCGTACAGGTTCAGCCCCCGTAAATGCTACTGACCAATGACTAAGATCCAAGCTGGCTCGTTGCTTATCAGTAATTTTTTGACATAATAAGTCATAGGCAAAATTAGGTCCGCCGCTGGTAGTTATCTGATATTTAGACAACGCCTGTAACCAGAGAAAGGGTTTTTGTGCCAAAGCAATAGGCGACATTAATACAGCGGGTAAACCTGCATATAAAGGCTGCATTACGCCGCCAATTAATCCCATATCATGAAACATTGGCAACCACATTAAAATTTTAGTGCGATCGTGATGTCCAAAAGACTGGTAGATTACTTCTGAATTGTGCAGCACATTACCATGAGTGACCATTACTCCTTTGGGTTGTCCCGTAGAACCAGAAGTATATTGTAAAAAAGCCAGAGTGTCCCCGTTAATTTTGGGCGGCTGCCATTGCTCAGCTAAATTCAAGTTAACGCGATCGCTCGCCATCCAGGGCAAAGCGTTTAACTTCATTACCATTCCTGGATTGGCAATTAGCTGTCCTTTTACGCGATCGGCAAATTCTTGGGTAGTCAAAGCAATTGCTGCTTGACAATTGACAATACGGTCTTGATACTGGCTAAGAGATTTAATGTGCTGTCGGGGATAGTCGGTAACGGCAATAACTCCGGCATAAAGACAACCTAAGAAACTAGCAATAAACTCCAAGCCAGCAGTATAAGGATAAACTAACAAAGCGCGAGCGCCTGGTTTTACTTTGGTTAGCAACTGTACTGCGATCGCCCGTGCTTGAAGATCTAACTCCTGGTATGTACAGCTACCAGATTCATTTTCTCCATCGGCTAAAAAAGTATAGGCAGTATAATTGGGTTGGTTTATCGATTTATCAAGCAGAATATCTACTATGGTGGAATTATTTACCATTCGTTTACCATTCTTTAAACAATGACTGTAAGATTTCCCTATAATGTAGTCCAATAATGGAGGAAGGTTAAACCGTGGGGAGTATAAAAATTGCAATTGTTGGTGTAGGAAACTGTTCTAGTTCACTCATCCAAGGAATTGAATATTATCGAGATAAACAAGCAGAAGATGCTATTGGCTTAATGCACTGGGATATCGGAGGCTACAAACCTTACGATCTTGAAGTAGTTGCTGCTTTTGATATCGATCAACGTAAAGTAGGAAAAGATGTTGCCGAGGCGATCTTTGCTCCTCCTAACTGTACGACAGTTTTTTGCGAAAATGTTCCCCAAACTGGGGTAAAGGTAGAAATGGGGGCAGTATTAGACGGGGTTGCAGCCCACATGAACGGCGCTGATGAAAAATATACTTTTATAGTTAGCGATCGCCCAGAACAATCCAAGGCAGATATTGTTAATAGTCTTAAGCAATCTGGGGCAGAAGTTTTAGTTAATTATCTTCCTGTAGGCTCACAAGAAGCTGTAGAATTTTATGCCGAATGCGCCCTTGATGCAGGAATAGCTTTTGTTAACTGTATTCCCGTATTTATAGCCAGCAAGCCACTATGGGCAGACAAGTTTAAACATCATAATATTCCGATTATTGGCGATGACATTAAATCTCAGTTTGGTGCCACCATTACCCATCGTACTCTAGTAGATCTTTGCAAAAAGCGAGGAGTCAAGGTTGAGCGTACCTATCAGTTAAATACTGGTGGTAATACTGATTTCCGCAATATGCTTGATCGCTCTCGTTTAGATTCTAAAAAAGAGTCGAAAACCGAAGCCGTACAGGGCGTAATTGCTAAACGTCTGGAATACGAAAATATTCATGTTGGCCCTAGTGATTATGTACCTTGGCAAAAAGACAATAAAGTTGCTTTCATCCGCATTGAGGGCAAGTTATTCGGCGATGTACCGATGAATTTAGAGATGAGACTCTCAGTCGAAGACTCTCCTAACTCGGCAGGGGTAGTTATTGATGCGATTCGTTGCTGTAAATTGGGCTTAGATCGGGGTATTGGTGGTGTCTTAACCGCACCTTCTGCTTACTTTATGAAGCATCCACCCGAGCAGTTTACTGATGATGAAGCTTACCAAATGACTGAGGCATTTATTGCTGAGCAGTAATCTTCATCAAAATTAAGGAGCGATTTAAATTCAGAAGTTAGAATTCCTTTTGTTGGTTGCTCTAGCTTCTTTTGTTTTCAGGGCAAAAGTAGCTCCTGATTTAAATTTTGCCCTACCAGCGCGATTGCTATTGCTTAAACCTTGTTTAATGACTAGCAAACTTGAGCCAAGTTCATTTGCACTGAACGTATTGAAAGGTTATGATCTTGAATCTAAAAAGAAAACAGTTAGCTGTTAGTCGAAGAACTAGCTAACTGTAAAATCTAATTGTTATTGGAAAACTATTAAACTGCCAGGCTTAATAGTTTTTTTTATTGGCAAAATAAGCCATAGTTCCTATACCTACGGCTAATAAATAACCGACGATTAAAACTGCAATTAGAGCGATCGCGATTTGAAGCACACTTTTTTAAAATTACAAGCATAAATACCTGTACCGCACTCTCTGAGTGAGTTACAAGTTTATATTTATTAAATAGTTTACTGACTTTACTATACCTATACGTCATCCTTAATACATATTAATAAACTTTATCTAACTTTCTTGTAACTTTTGCTAACTGTCAAAGTTGATACATCAGGGTAAGGTTTATATAAGAGCAGATGAAAAGCTACAAACCTCACAGGGGTAGCAAGAGTCTCGCGATCCGCTTTTTAAGTGAGAGTCGGGTAGTGTGGGCAGTGTCCATCTTACTTCTCAAAAATTCCCTTAAGACAAAATGCGATCGCTCTTTCGTTGATAGTTTTTGTTAGAGCGATCCCGAAGGAATCTGTTTCGCAGGTCACTTTTGTAGGTTTAGTTAAGAACAGGCGATCGCTTGACCAATAACGGTTCTTTTCAGCGATCGCGCTACAAGTAACAGCCGCGATCGACAATTGCTTGAGTTTTTTTCACTTACTACTGCTAATAGTTTCAAGGTTTTTAGGCAATGCTACAAGAATCTCCACATTAACAAATCCAGAGGGATCACGAGTCACAAAAGACTAAATTTAATGACGTTTAGCAATTAATCAAAGTTAAAGCACTTTCTTTAACTTTTTCTCCATCAATCATTTGGTTTAACTCATCCTTATCATGCCTACCTTCAAAAGCTTCTAGTGCTGCCCTTTCAATTGCCGCTTCCAAGGCTTCATCAATAGTTTCAATTAATTCATCTTCGCTAGCATAGTAACCACCAAATTTACGTCTTTTATTAGTACGCTTAATTTCTCTCACTGAATTATTGATGGAAACATCCCACGATCTTGTAGTACGCTGTTCAGCTTGTTGTTTAATCAAATGAACTAAGAGGATAACTGCATAACTATAAATTTTGTTGAGTTTATCCTCTTTAGACATTTCTTCTAATTCACCTACCAGTTCTAAAGCCTTGGTATAATTTTCCTCTTCGATGTATTTTCTTAAAGTAATTAATTCTTCCATAGTTAAATTTTTTTCTCTATATTTCTCAATATAGAGGATGGGAAACATTACGTACTTTATACTGGTGGCATGACTACTTTTCTTGCTAAACTCAACATTTTTTATAATGGGATCGCCTCAGTCACTTTTACAAATTTGTATACTAGCAAACTTTAATTTAAAAACTACTGTATAATATTAATCTGCAAAAACAGCTAGCTAATTTTAAGACTAGCTAGCTGTAAATCACTTTTATCTTGTTATGAAACTATTAAGCCTGGCAGTTTAATAGTTTTTTTCGTTGGCAAAATAAGCAATTGTTCCTATACCTACGGCTAATAAATAACCGACGATTAAAACTGCAATTAGAGCGATCGCTGGTGAAGACATCATATATCTAACCTCTTTCTATGTTTGCACACATAACCTAACAGTAATGTCAATAATGTTCAACAATTATTAACGATCCCTGTAAATTGTTACAAATGTTTATGAAAAACTCAGGCTGGATGTATGCAAAATCTGCATAACTATTAATAGTAATATTGTTTGCAGTTAAATATTTTTAAACTTCATAGAGCGTCTAAAAATTAGAAGTTGATTATGAGAAAACTAGAATCGCTCGACTCAATTATGAAAGAGAATTAGAGAATTATTTTAACCCGCAACCGAACAAGCGATCGCCCAAATAATTGAACAGATGAGAATTAATCGAGCCGAGCAACTATATCTAGCTCATATTCATAATTCAAACCAAATTAAAACTAATCAAGACAATTAACTTCAGGCAGATATAACAGGCGGTTATTAAATGTAGATAAAAAGAACACTCTTTATGGGGTCGAGAAACTATACAATTAATCGCTAGCAGTATAAGTTAGGCAAGAGACATAGTAATATGCCCCGTCGCGAAGATCTCCATAAAATCTTACTTCTTGGTTCCGGCCCGATTGTCATTGGGCAAGCTTGTGAATTTGACTATTCTGGAACACAAGCCTGTAAAGCTCTACGAGAAGAGGGATATGAGGTAGTTTTGGTCAATTCCAATCCCGCTTCAATCATGACCGATCCAGAAATGGCAAATCGTACTTATATCGAACCCTTGACCCCAGAAATGGTGGAAAAAGTAATTGCTAAAGAAAAGCCAGATGCGCTGTTGCCAACCATGGGCGGACAAACAGCCTTAAATATTGCGGTATCGCTGGCAAAGAGTGGAGTTTTAGATAAATATGGCGTTGAGCTGATTGGGGCAAAATTACCAGCGATTGAAAAAGCCGAAGATCGCCTGTTATTTAAACAGGCAATGGAAAAAATTGGTGTGCCGATGTGTCCTTCGGGCATTGCCAACAACCTGGAAGAAGCTAAAGCGATCGCGCTGGAAATTGGGAGCTATCCGCTAATTATTCGTCCTGCTTTCACCTTGGGCGGTACGGGAGGCGGTATCGCTTACAATCAAGAAGAATATGAGGAGATTTCCGCAGCAGGGATCGATGCTTCTCCCGTCAGTCAGATTTTAGTAGATAAGTCTTTGCTGGGTTGGAAAGAGTATGAGCTAGAAGTAATGCGAGACTTGGCAGATAACGTGGTGATTATCTGTTCCATTGAAAATATCGATCCGATGGGTATACACACTGGGGATTCGATTACCGTCGCTCCTGCTCAAACCCTAACAGATAAAGAGTATCAGCGTTTGCGGGACTATTCCCTAGCAATTATTCGCGAGATTGGGGTAGAAACAGGAGGGTCTAATATCCAGTTTGCGATTAACCCAATTGATGGGAAAGTAATTGTAATTGAAATGAACCCCCGCGTATCCCGTTCTTCGGCATTGGCTTCTAAAGCGACGGGTTTTCCTATTGCTAAATTTGCTGCCAAGTTAGCGGTAGGCTATCGCCTCAATGAAATTTCTAACGATATTACCCAAAAAACTCCTGCTTCTTTTGAACCCACGATCGATTATGTGGTCACAAAAATTCCTCGCTTTGCCTTTGAGAAATTTCCTGGAACCAAGCCGATCTTAACGACGCAGATGAAGTCAGTCGGGGAGGCGATGGCAATCGGCAGAACCTTTAACGAGTCTTTCCAAAAAGCCCTGAGATCTCTAGAAACTGGTCGCTATGGCTTTGGTTGCGATCGCCTAGAAATTCTCCCTTCAATTTCCCAAATACGCTCCAGTTTACGCATTCCCAATCCTGAGCGCATCTTTAGCGTTTATCAAGGCTTAAAGCTAGGTATGACCCCAGAAGAAATCCATGAGCTGACGGCAATAGATGTCTGGTTTTTAGATAAGATGCAAGAATTGCTTTTAACTGAGAAATATCTTAAAGGTACTAGTCTGCCAAAAATTTCTGCCGAACAAATGCGCTTCGTTAAACAACAGGGATTTAGCGATCGCCAAATTGCCTTTGCAACTAAAACTACCGAAGACGAAGTACGGACATATCGTAAAGAATTAGGTATTTTGCCTGTATATAAGCTGGTAGATACCTGCGCTGCGGAATTTGAAGCTTTTACTCCTTACTATTACTCTACCTACGAATCTGGCGAGTCAGAGATTGCTCCTTCAGATAAATCTAAGGTGATGATCTTAGGTGGTGGACCTAACCGTATTGGACAAGGAATCGAGTTTGACTATTGCTGTTGTCACGCAGCCTATGCCCTTTCCGCAGTAGGATACGAAACAATTATGGTTAACTCCAATCCTGAAACCGTATCTACCGATTACGATACTAGCGATCGCCTTTACTTTGAGCCTTTAACCAAAGAAGATGTCCTCAACATCATTGAAGTAGAAAACCCCAGCGGGATTATTGTCCAGTTTGGCGGACAAACTCCGTTAAAGCTGGCGGTGCCTTTGGAAAAATATTTAGCAGATTTGCCCAATACTAAAATTTGGGGTACATCACCTGATTCCATTGATGCTGCCGAAGATCGCGAAAGATTTGAACAGATCTTACGCGAATTAGATATTAAGCAACCACCCAACGGTATTGCGCGTAGTTACGAAGAATCACTGAATATTGCTAACCGTATTTCTTATCCTGTGGTGGTTCGCCCTTCCTATGTTTTGGGAGGAAGAGCCATGGAAATTGTTTATTCTGATGCCGATCTCAAGCACTACATGACCTATGCAGTAGAAGCAGAACCCGATCATCCGATTCTAATCGATAAATTTTTAGAAAATGCGATTGAAGTCGATGTTGATGCTTTATGTGACCATGGGGGAAAGGTGATTATTGGCGGGATCATGGAACATATTGAACAGGCAGGAATACATTCTGGCGACTCAGCCTGTTCTATTCCCTATAACTCTTTACCAGAATCGGCGATCGCGACTATTCGCGACTGGACCCAAAAGCTGGCGAAAACTTTAAAAGTAGTGGGGTTAATGAATATTCAGTATGCCGTGCAGGGAGAACAGGTATTTATTATTGAAGCTAATCCTCGCGCTTCTCGTACTGTTCCCTTTGTCTCTAAAGCCACTGGTGTTCCACTAGCAAAAATAGCATCTTTAGTAATGTCAGGAAAAAGTTTAGCGTCTTTGGGCGTAACGGGCGAAACTATACCAAAGCATATTGCCGTCAAAGAAGCAGTATTGCCGTTTAATAAGTTTCCTAGTACTGATACCCTTTTGGGGCCTGAAATGCGCTCTACAGGAGAAGTGATGGGCATAGATACCGACTTTGGCAAAGCCTTCGCTAAAGCAGAAATTGGCGCAGGAGTAAACCTGGCTTTAAAAGGAACAGTATTCGTCTCGATGAACGAACGAGATAAAACAGCGATCGTGCCTGTAGTGCAGGACTTTATTGATTTAGGCTTTAAAATAGTTGCTACTGCGGGAACACAAAAAGCATTGCAAGCCAATGGCATCAAAGATGTAGATCTGGTGCTAAAACTACATGAAGGTCGCCCTCACGTTGTAGATTCGATTAAAAACCATCAGATTCAATTAATTATCAATACTCCTACGGGAGAAGAATCACAAACTGATGCCCAACTAATTAGAAGGATGGCACTAGACTATAAGTTGCCAATTATCACCACGATCGCAGGAGCAAAAGCTACAGTAGCTGCAATTCGCTCACTACAGTCAGAACCTTTGGAGGTAAAAGCGTTACAAGAGTATATTTAGGGATTGGGAATAATATGTAGCCAGTTAATTAAGTAAAGCTAAACGTACGTTTAGCTTTACTTGCTTGTCTGCGATCGCTATTCATTAAATAAAAATGGCATTGAGCCTGTAAAAAATTTATCTTTTGATTTTATTACGACAACATGAGTTCACGTCCTTGTAGACCCCGTCGCATTCCAGGGTAGAATACTGAATGTCTTAAAAACATATTAAAGAATATCAAGAATTATGAAGCAGCAGGGAGTAGCAGTTTGGTTTACAGGGTTTAGTGGTGCAGGTAAAAGCACCATTGCTGAGGCACTTACGGATAAGTTGAAATCTAAAGGATATCAGTTAGAAGTTTTAGACGGCGACGAAATTAGAGAAAATTTGACCAAAGACCTTGGTTTTTCTAAAGAAGATAGAGATACTAATATTCGTCGCATCGGTTTTGTTGCCAAACTATTAGTTCGTAACAAAATAATTGTACTAGTCCCTGTCATTAGTCCTTATCGCGCTATCAGAGAAGAAATGAGGGCAAACATCGGCAACTTTGTCGAAGTTTTTGTTAATGCTCCTTTATCAGTATGCGAAGAGCGAGATGTAAAAGGACTTTATAAACTGGTTAGAGCGGGAAAAATAAAACAATTTACTGGCATTGACGACCCTTATGAGCCTCCCATAAATCCTGAAGTAGAATGTCGCACCGACCTCGAAGAATTATCTGAAAGTGTAGAAAAGATATTCAGCAAACTCAAAGAATCAGGATATATTGCCTAAACTAAAAAATAGCTGCTCGATTTCGATAGCTGGATTTTGCGATCTGGCTCAAATCGACTTAACTTAAAATTGTTCCAAGTTATTGGTATAGATAGCTAAAAAGCTGGACTTATATTTAGTAAGTTCGCTTGATAACAACATTTTAGGCAGATCCCACTTTAACCAACGCCAAAAAGTTACTTTAAGCAAAGTTTAACCAGCAAGAATTTACCCGAGATTTGAGTTTGATTATATTGTCAATGCAGTTTTTGGAATTTACACCTAATTTATGAATGATCTAGTATCTGACCCAGCCGATTGGCAATTTAAGGTCAATCAAATAGTTTACTTAGAACATCAGAGCAAAAAACTTTATGGTGAAGTAATTCAGCTAATTCCTAATCGTAGACTATGCTGGTTTAGACCGAAGTGCTTGGTGGTATCTGCTGATTTTGACGTTACACAGCAGAATGATTACTCCTACAGTCAACGTACACAGACTCTTTTGAACTCAAGCCCAGTCGATTTGGAACAAAATGACTTTTACCATAGTTCAAATTTAAACCAAACTCAATTAATAGATCTACAATCAACTTCAGATTTATTATGGCCTGTAATCCTATTTAGACCTGCTTTCGATACCGAAATTGTTTATTTCTTAGCGCAATTAAAGGATGATTTATATCCTTTAATTGAGAAAACCTTAAATCGACAACATTTAAATCAATTTGTTCAGCAAGTTTGGCAAGCTAACCAAGATAAGTTTTAAAGATAACCAAAAAAATTTTTATTATTACTTGACTGTTTAATTGGTTTACCTCTTTGTTGTCCTAGTTCTTTACCTTTGTAGTTTAGCCTGAATAAAAGCCAAAACAATTACTCTAGCAATTTAGAGATTTAGAAATTTAGTAAATTATAATACCAACTATTAGATAGAACTAAATCATAATGATTCTATAATGCCAGTCAAAAATAGCTTAATTGGTGTCAGCAAAAACTAAAAATTCAGTAATTGCCCTGATCTAGAAAAGCTGTAAATTGACTATAAATGTAAGGTGTTTCTCATAGTTAAGGTGGAATGGAGTTTTTTAACGCACAGAGTAAGTCAAACAAATGTAAAGCATTTTACATATACCCCCAATTGACCAAGCTTTATGGCAAAGTTTAGTACTGCTTTATATCCTTATCAAGATTCCATAAAGTAGGTAGAAAAAAGTGGATGCACGTAAATTTACCGATTATTCTTGGGACATAAAAGTAATTTTTTAAGCAATATTTAAAGTGAGAAACAATAAAATGAGCAGCACACAATTACGTACGCAGTTTACTACTTTCAGCCCAGAGGGATTTTTAAGCGCGGCAAATGCTTCAGAATTTCTCGAACGTTTGACGGCAGAAGTAAAATCTTCAGTAAATTCCGCTTTACTCGTCAATATGGAAGCGGTAGAATTTATGGACAGTGCGGGATTAATGGCTTTAATTAAAGCGTTTCGTCTGGCTGAAAGCCTTGGACGTAGGTTTGGAATTTGCTCTCTTGCTCCTTCTGTACGCATCATGTTTGAGCTTACCCAATTAGACAAAGCTTTTGAAATTTTTGACACTCAAGATGCTTTTCAAGTAGCGCTTAATAGCAATTAAAAACCAAGATGAAGATTGTTACCTACTCTTAGAAGGCAGATAACGACTAAGTGGAGTCTCCAAGATTGAACGGTTGTTAGTAATTTTTTAAAACTGCTTTCTCTGTTTAGGTTTTGTAGTTTGGCTTGAGCAATAGGGTCTATCTAACAAAAGCGACTCGTTACTTTGCCTGCTATGTCTAAAAGCTTCACCACTCCCCAATGTCGGCTATCAGTACTTGCAGTTGAATTATCTCCAGTTAGAAAATAATGACCACTGCGATCGATAGCTGAAATTCTTTTGACAATAATTAATTCATTCAGTTGAGGCTGCTTCGTCACTACGATGTCATTAATCCTTGGCGAATGTTTGTGATAAGCATACGGATCGACGAGGATCTCATCTCCTGGACTCAAAAAAGGCTGCATTGATTCACCGACAACTTTAAGTCGCTTTCGTCTCCGTAGCAGTAAAAGTAGTAATTCATAATAGCTTGTTCTTGGCAAAATATCCGCCATATTCCCCTTGCTTGAAATTGCAAAAAATTATGATGGGCGTTATTAGAGTGAAGGATGCTGAAAAATAACGTTTCATTCATCGTTTCCTTGATGAAAGCTGTTATTAGTAATATTTATGGTCTGAATTAGCCGATCGCTCTTGAAAATTTGGCGTTTCTGATTTAAGTAATGACGTATTTGCGTAGCTTATCCTTTAGGACAAAATATTACCGTTCGTAGCTATGAACTATTAGCTATTAGCTTTTTAAAAACTGTTATTAATAGAGAGAAAAGCAAAACATTACTCATATCACCAACGCCGAAAATTTAAAGCACACTTAAGCAACTACACCCTTAAGCTTGATAATTTTGCTTTGCAATCAAGACGAACTGGTAAGTTACCCTATATCATTCGAGGTAGACTTTAAAATTATCTTACTTGGTAATGAGTGACAATCGATTTTCTTGCCTTTGGCAACGACTAAAAAAAATCAGCAAATATCTATGCCTGTTTTCAATTTGCTTGTTTTTGGCGATAGGATGCAACAACAATCGAACTCCTGAAAATAGCAATACTGTTGACAACAATCGAATTTCTTTTGGAACAACTTTAAAACCCCGTACTCTCGATCCAGCAGATAACTACGAGCTAGCAGGATTGAATATTATTTACAACGTGGCAGAAAGCCTTTATACCTATGAAGTAGGTACAACAAAAATTAAACCACTATTGGCAACAGCAATGCCAGAAGTTAGTGAAGATGGTTTAAGCTACACAATTCCCTTGAGAAAAGGCGTTACTTTCCATGATGGTGCCGTTTTTAACGCCAAAGCGATGAAGTTTTCTCTACAGCGTTTTATCGAAAACGGCGGGAAACCCGCTTTTTTATTAGGAGATGTAATTAAGACTGTAGAAGCGACACAAGAATATCAACTGAAGATTAGCCTCAAACAACCTTTTGCTGCTTTTCCTGCTTTATTAGCCTTTCCTGGCGCTTGTGCGGTATCTCCTCAAGCTTACAAAATTGGTTCAGGAGAATTTAATCCCAATAACTTAATCGGTACAGGAAAATATCGGCTAAACCAGTTTAAGAGCGACTCAATCAGTCTTGATGCTAATAACAACTATTGGGGCGAAAAAGCAGTTAATCAAGGGATTAATTTGCAGATTTATGCTGGAAATTCGGCTAATCTGTTTAATAGTTTTAAAACTGGAGCAGTAGACGTAGCTTATCAGTCACTTGACCCGCAGCAGATTGAGAGCTTAATTAACAGCAACGATGATATACAGGTAATTGAAGGTACAGGGACTGTAGTTAATTATTTGGTGCTAAATCTACAGCAAGAACCACTAAATCAACCAGAGATTCGTCAGGCGATCGCTGCTGGGATTGATCGCACTTTAATCAATGAGAGAGTATTAAAAGGACAGGCTGAACCAATTTACAGTCTGCTTCCTACCGCATTCGATATTTATCAACCCACATTTAAAGAGCTATATGGTGAAGCCAATACAAACAGAGCCAAAGAATTGCTCACCAAAGCTGGTTATTCAGTGGAAAATCCTGCCATTATCGAAATTTGGCATCCTTCTGGCTCGATAACGCGAGGTATTGTCGCAGATACGATCAAAGCCTACGCCGAACAAGAGTTAGGTGGGATCATTCAGTTTGTGCCCAATAGCGTTGAATCAGCTTCATTTTTTAGCAATTTAAGTCAAGGAGTATATCCTGCTGCTTTGGTAGACTGGTATCCTGATTTTCTCGATCCTGATAATTATCTTCAACCTTTTTTGAGCTGTAGTCAGGGTTCTCCTAATGTCGGTTGTGAAGAAGGTGCAGCCCAGAGTCGTGGTTCATTTTACTATAGCGATCGCGCCAATCAATTAATCGAGCAATCTCGAGAAGAACAAGACTCTACTAAACGTCAGGCTATCTTGGTGGAACTGCAAAAACTTTTAGCGCAAGATGTTCCTTATATTCCTCTGTGGCAAACCAAAGACTATGCTTTTGCTCAAAATAATATCAATGGCGTAGTAATCAATCCTAGCCAAACTTTCCCCTTCTGGACAATTAAAAAAGTTTCTAGCTGAGTCTATCCGCCAAGCAAATAGCTTATCCTACCAAACAATTGACGGTTTTTGTTTAGAACTAAAGATATGAAGCTGATTATTCAAATTCCCTGTTATAACGAGGAAGCAACTCTTGGGCTAACTTTGTCTGAGCTACCCCGCCAGTTGTCAGGCATAGACCAAGTAGAATGGCTAATTATTAATGATGGTAGTCGCGATCGCACTCTAGAAGTAGCGCAGGCTTGTGGAGTGGATCATATCGTCGATTTACGGTCTAATCACGGTCTGGCAAGAGGCTTTATGGCTGGGATCGAAGCCTGTCTCAAAGCGGGAGCAGATATTATTGTTAATACCGATGCCGATAATCAATATTGTGCAGCAGATATTCCCAAATTGATCGCGCCGATCCTCGAAGGTAATGCGGAGATAGTGATTGGTGCCAGACCAATCCCTGACATTCCTCATTTTTCCCCAATCAAGAAGTTGCTGCAAAAGCTAGGTAGTTCTGTGGTTCGTCTGGCTAGCAAGACTAATATTCCTGATGCTCCTAGTGGTTTTCGGGCAATGAGTCGAGAAGCTGCTTTAAAGCTCAACGTTTTTAATGAATATACTTATACTTTAGAAACAATTATCCAAGCTGGTCAAAGGGGTTTGGTAGTTACCTCAGTGCCTATTCGCATTAATGGTTATCTACGTCCTTCTAGGTTAGTCAAGAGCATTACCGCCTACATCCAGCATTCTATTGTCACCATTGTGCGGATCTTTATGACCTATCGTCCGCTTCAGTTTTTTATGATGCTGGGTAGTGTGCCTTTTGGCTTCGGCTTTCTACTTTGTTGTCGTTGGCTGCTGCTTTTTTGGGGCATTATTGGCGATAATCCCGCTAAGCCCCGTGTTCCCAGTTTGATTCTAGCTGCAATGTTAATTATCATTGGAGTTCAGCTTTGGCTCTTTGGTCTAATTGCCGATTTGATGGGAGTAAATCGCCAGTTACTTGAAGACATTCAGTTGCGATTAAGACGTAAAGAGTTTGAATCGAATCATAGTAAGAAAAGCGATCGCCAAAAAGATACTGTCTATTGATCGATTAACTTATTAGTTCGCTAATCAGCTTCAAATCTAGTTTTTCTAGGTTGCTCAAAACTATTTCTGCACCAGCTTCCATCAGCTTTTGAGCGTAATCAGCTTGTTTAACTTCTGAAGTTCGTAAATGAGGAGGCAGAACTCCTACAGCAACCCAAGGACGTTCTGGTTGAATTTCTTGAGCGTTGACTACGGTATACATATCTGCCACCGTATCTCCCAAATAAAATACGGGAATGTTGCCTGGAGTGGTTTCAATTTGAGTCAAAACAGCAAACATTCCTGTGGGATCGGGCTTGCCAGGGGCATCCTCCATGGCGATTAAAACTGGTTTTTCTAGCTTCAAACGCTGTTTAAGCACAAATTCTGCCGAACCTCTGGTTGCACCACTAAAAAAGCCGTAACTGATTTGATTTTTATTTAGCTGCTCAAAATAGCCAGGAGATACTAGCAAAGGTTCATTAGCAATATACCCGTCAAAAAGCTCAGGGTGTTTGCCACGATAACGTTCTTGAAAAAAATCCACAATGCGGTCATAATCTAGACCAACTGATTCACGAGTTCGCTCCATTGCTTCAAAATAACGATAAATTAGTTCTTGTGATGCTAACCAATCGTTGTTCCAAATTCCCTCTGATTTGAGCTGATCCATGTCTTCTATCGTTGGTCGCCAAGCACCATCCGTAAACTTTTCTACGGTATCAGCGATCGCTTTACGATAAGAATTTCCCACATCCCTAATAACGCCATCTATATCAAAAACAACAATTGCGATTAATTGATTTCTATTCATGTTCGCTTTCTTGTATAATTATCATTGGTTAATTATGTAAAATATTTATTTAAATATTTATTGGAGGCTTAATTGGAGTCAGAGGCAAGGTTTAAATTAAAAGTTTTGTGGTTAGATAAAAATGTGGCGATCGCAGTAGATCAGGTAGTAGGAAAGGGTACGAGTCCCTTGACGGCTTATTACTTCTGGCCTCGTAACGACGCTTGGCAACAGCTTAAAGACGAATTAGAAGCTAAGCATTGGATTGAAGAATCAGAGAGCATTGACATCCTCAACCAAGCTACAGAGGTGATCAATTTCTGGACCGAAAGGGGTAAGACCACTCCCATGACCCAGGCTCAAAGCAAGTTCCCCAACGTTGTCTTTACTGGAACTAACTAAATGCTAAGCAGAGAATGATATTTGAAATTTAAGCTTCAAAATTGGAAATTATCTTTTCTCTGGGATTAAATTACAGATAAAAGGGCAGAGTTAAATCTTACTACTGCCCTTTATTTTTTACTTAAATTTTTGCTTGGATATAATCTATAGCACTTAAAGCAAAAGTTAAGACACGTCGCTCAAAAGCTAATATCGGTGCATCGCGCGGCGCGTTTGCGAAGCAAGTCCGAAGGACTCAGCTAGTGCTAAAGCATACCGCTTCGAGACCGAAGGGCGGAGTGCGGTTTATCCGTGAATCCTTTAGGGCATATCCTTTAGGGCCTATGCGCCAATAAGCTAATAGCCAATAGCTCGTTTTATAACTAACGTTCTAATCTATAATTCACTTGCTATATAAATCATGCAGAGTGAACTACCATTCTTGAATCAAAGATTACAAGAATAGCTTCCTACCCAATTAGATGCCATCCCATGCAAGCACAGACTGGTCTTACTCCAAGACAATAGGCTACTCCCTCGTTCCGAAGGTAGAGTTACTTTTTTGCACTGTTGGATCGTAGTTTATGAGCGCTCGCTGGGTCAGGTTCGGTGCCTAATCTACTTCCTTATGCGTCTCTGTTCTTCGAGTTAACAGCCCAAGTCATTACCTTGTAGACTTATCAGAGATTAAGACTATGATACAACGAATCGCTTACACAAATTCAAATATTGTCGGCAATTCATCTACACTTGAATTATAAATTACAAGTCGTAGGATTCTTGCCGTTTTTAGCTAAAAATAATTTAGCATTTAATGTTGCTGGTTATCTTTTATCTTTCATCCTGATTATTTAAACCACTTCACCTGTGGCTTGAAGACGCGCTCTCGCTCTTTTCATTGAATTTTCAGCTTGAATTTTCTCTTGACGGTCTGCGCTATTTTCAACTTTTTGAAATCTAGTTTGTGCCTCTTGATATTCGGTGCGAGCAGTATCTCGATCGATGTTGTCACCTAGTTCTGCACCGTTGACTAAAATTTTAATTTCATCATTTTCTACTTCGGCAAAACCACCCATCAAAGCGATCGTTTTCCATTCCTTGTTGGGACGGACACGCATTACGCCTACCTCTAAAGCCGTAAGCAAAGGCGCGTGACCAGAAAGAATTCCCAGCTGACCAGTGGTGCTGGGTAGAATAATTTCTTCTACGCTATCATCCCAAACTGTTTTGTCTGGAGTAATTACTTTTACAGTTAACGCCATTTTTTTGAATATTAATTATCAACTATTTAATCAATCCCCGTCTCCTCAGAAACTTTGCCAAGTAACTCTCTCACTATCAGCAATCAATCAAAGTTGATTAATAACTGATAGCTGAGAAAGGAGCGCTCCCCGTATTTGTTAGTAACTATTTACTAACTACCGACTCTAAGAAGCAGCTTTCAACTTTTCTGCTTTTGCTTTTGCTTCTTCAATATCTCCCACCAAATAAAATGCCTGTTCGGGCAATTCATCTAATTCGCCGTTTAGAATAGCCTGGAAACCTTGGATAGTCTGCTCTAAAGTCACATATTTACCAGGTGAGCCTGTGAATACTTCTGCGACAAAGAAAGGTTGAGACAAAAAGCGTTCAATTTTACGAGCGCGATCGACTACGATTCTATCATCCTCAGAAAGTTCGTCTAAACCAAGAATGGCAATAATATCTTGCAGTTCTTTATATCTTTGCAAAGTCGACTGAACCGCACGAGCCGTGTTGTAGTGTTCTTCACCCACAATACTTGGTTGAAGCATAGTGCTAGTAGAATCTAGGGGATCTACCGCAGGATAAATACCTTTGGAAGCCAATCCGCGAGATAATACTGTAGTTCCATCTAAGTGAGCAAAGGTAGTTGCAGGAGCAGGATCGGTTAAATCATCCGCAGGTACATACACTGCTTGAATGGAAGTAATTGAACCTTCTTTGGTAGAAGTAATACGCTCTTGCAAATCTCCCACGTCAGTACCAAGAGTAGGCTGATATCCTACCGCTGAAGGCATACGACCGAGCAGCGCTGATACCTCAGAACCAGCTTGAACAAAGCGGAAAATATTATCAATAAATAGCAATACGTCTTGCTTATTAACGTCGCGGAAGTATTCAGCCATAGTTAATGCTGATAGACCGACGCGCATTCTAGCTCCAGGTGGCTCGTTCATTTGTCCATAAACCAAAGCAATTTTTGATTCTTCGGGATTATCGGCATTAATAACGTTGGATTCGATCATCTCATTGTAAAGGTCATTTCCTTCACGAGTTCTTTCTCCTACGCCGCCGAAGACAGATACACCGCCATGTTGAATCGCGATGTTGTTGATCAATTCCATCATAATAACGGTCTTGCCAACGCCTGCACCGCCGAACAAACCAATTTTCCCACCTTGACGATAGGGAGTCAGTAAGTCAACAACTTTAATACCAGTTTCAAATACTTTTGGCGCAGTTTCTAACTCAGTAAATTTGGGAGCAGGTCGATGGATAGGAAAAGTTTGATCTGTATTAACAGGTCCTTTTTCATCTACAGGTTCACCTAGCACGTTGAAAATTCTGCCTAAAGTACCTTTCCCTACGGGTACATTAATCGGTGCGCCAGAATCGACAATATCCATGCCTCTCACTAATCCGTCAGTACCACTCATAGCAACAGCACGAACCTGGTTATCACCAAGTAGTTGTTGCACTTCACAAGTGACTGAAACGTCTTGTCCTGCAGGATTCTTACCCTGTATTTTTAAAGCGTTATAAATACGAGGCATTTTTCCGCTAGGAAACTCGGCATCTAGAACAGGACCGATGATTTGAGTAATTTTACCAGTGTTTGTTTTATTGGTGGTGGCTACCATTTTTTTATATCTACTTGGTGGTTAGCTGTTTTATATGGCAGGTAAAATCTTAAAAAAAGTGTAAAATTTTGCCATCTTTAAGATTATCATTGATCGATTCATCTGAAAACTTTCCTTTTGTCGGCGTCAAGGTACTAATAGTTTGTCGATAGTTATTTTGCAATATAGCTTTTAGTTTGATTGAAGTATTTTAAGTTAAGCTTTAATAGCTAAATCTAACATAGTGCGATCGCGCTTTTGCTTCAATTAATAGACAAGACACCAAACTCTTGAAGTGCAGGAATGAAGTTTTTATTTTCATGGCTGGGACGACTAAGTTTAATTACGGCAAAACGCTGGACAGGAGTCAGGTTAGACCACTGCTCTAATGATAGATTGACTTGGCATTCCTGTGCTTTTTCGACTACACTGCTGGGGATATTTGTATCGTCTAGCCACGGTGGGTTAGGATTAATCGCTAATTTTTGAGCAGGTTGACCAGTTTTAACCGTAATCAAATTTTGCAGAAATTGACGGTAGATCTGACATTCTGCTTGATCGGTGCAGGGCATATCTACTAGTGCGTGGCGTTCTATCTGGCTCAATTGATTCCAATGTGCCAGTTTCAGTTTGACACCACAGTTATCTAGCTTCATTCTTACCTGCATCGGAATGCACTGGAGAGAACCAACAAAATCTGCTTCAAATTGAAAATAATTAGTGGATTCAAATTTGTGTGACTGAGGTTGTAAGTTTGACATCATCAATTTATATCTTGTCAGATTGATATATTCAGTATTCTGAAAGTTAGGGATTAAATTGTCAGCAATCCCAATAGTTACATTTGCTTGAATCTTGGGACATTGAGTAGACGAATTCACCAGGTTTAGCTTGCCAAAATTCAAATAGTCAGTAGGATCGACAGTAATGTGCGGCCTCTTTGGTAATTAAATATTAAACTGCTTAGTAGTTTCATTGCAGTAAGCTCAGACAATTTTTTCAGATTTTATATTTATTGCTAATAAAGTGATTAAACTTCGCTCTCAAACTAGAAAATCAACTACTTCAAAATCTCAGCCGACATACATTGGACAACAAGCATTGTTGTTGCTCTATTCCTGGAGACAGCTAGACTGGCTATTGCTAATGCTAATCATTGGCTTGTCTACATTTGGGGGATTTACTATTTACAGTACCGAACCTCCTGGAGAACACAACTATAGCTATCAACATTGGCTGGTTAGCATACTAGGATTAGTAATAGTTTTAGTTGTTTCTCGTTGGCGTTATCAACTGTTGTTGCGTTGGCATTGGGTAATCTATGCGTTGACCAATATATCTTTGATAGCAGTAATGGTAACAGGGGTTACGGCGAATGGAGCGCAAAGCTGGATTAATATTGCCGGCTTTAACGTTCAGCCTTCGGAGTTTGCCAAAATCGCTGTGGTTATTACCCTAGCAGCCTTGCTCCATAATCAAAATGGAGCAGATTTAAAAACAATGGTGAGAACCTTGATAATCACAGCTGTTCCCTGGGGGTTAGTATTTTTACAGCCAGACTTGGGTACTTCTTTGGTTTTTGGGGCAATGGTAATCGCCATGCTGTATTGGGCAAATGTTAAGATGGGATGGCTGATTATCATGATTTCTCCCTTGGTTTCTGCCATTTTATATCATGTTTATCTTCCAGGCTGGGTGTTATGGGTTTTGATCGTGGCGGGAATAGCTTGGCTAACTTTGCCTAGTAAAGTTGTTTCGACCCTTAGTTCTGTAACGATTAACTTGGGTGCAGTAGAGTTGGGCAATTTTTTCTGGAGCTTGCTCAAGGACTATCAGAAAGCACGACTAGTTATGTTTCTTGACCCAGAACAAGATCCTCTAGGCGGTGGATATCACTTAATTCAATCGCGAATAGCCATTGGTGCAGGTAAACTTTGGGGACAGGGATGGCATCAAGGAACTCAAACTCAGCTTAATTTTATTCCCGAACAGCATACAGACTTTATTTTCTCGGCGGTGGGAGAAGAGTTCGGTTTTTTGGGCTGTATTATTTTACTGTTAGTATTTTGGTTGATTTGTATCCGTTTAATTTGGATTGCATCTACTGCCCAAGACAATTTTGGCTCTTTGTTGGCGATCGGAATCTTGTCAATAATTGGGTTTCAAATTGTGATTAATGTTAGTATGACCATCGGATTAGCACCAATTACGGGAATTCCTTTGCCTTGGATGAGTTACGGGCGTTCTTCTTTGTTGTCTAGCTTTATTGGTATTGGCTTAGTAGAATCTGTGGCTAACTATCGGGAAACTAAGGCTAGAAAATCTTATTAGTATGCCAGGCTTGAGTAGCAATTTAACTTCGAGCGAGATTTTAAGTTAAACCGATGGTTTGTATATTGGTGTAATCGCCAAACTCGACAGCGAGGCGATCGCTAATGTTTAACTTTCTTAATATCCAATCTATAAGCCCAATTTATCAGCCGATTTTCTACCAATCATTATTGGTTTCATAACCTAATTTAATTAAAACATCACCAAATAGTTTTTTAAACTGCTGTTTGTGCGTACTCGTGAAAATTTCTTTCCACTCTTGTGTCCGACCAGAACGCAGGTGAGATTTTTTACGAATGCTTCCTAGTTGAAGCTTACTTTTGTTTTTGAAGCTAAATCTTTCAGCAATTTCGAGACAATTTTGAATTGCTTTTTCACTAAATTGATAATGTTTGAAAATCTGGTAAAAAACAGCAGACTCGTTATGAAGAATGTTCTCGTATTTAAACTCTAAAAAACAAGGATTATTATAATTCCAGTTAGACATCTCATCAATTACTTCTTTGGAAGTGCCTTGCATTTCTGCTAACAACCCCTCTTCTTGATTTAATGAATTTAAATACTGTTGATAAGTAAGGTTATTTAAGCTTTGGCGAGGAATATGCGCCCATTCTTCTTTGGTCCACAAATGGTAAAAATAAGCTGAAATGATTATGTCTCTAGGATCTCTAATCATATGAGAACCAATGTAGTCAGGAAGCTTAGTCACATCAACCCGACTCATGTACTCCATGAAGATATTGGTATCTCTTTTGAGATTATCTTGGGTACAGCTTTGAAACTTCAAACCATAATATCGAGAAATACTGCTTAATACTCGAATAAACCAAGCGGTACCAACTTTATGATAACAACAGTGAACAATTAACTTGCGATCGCTGCTATGGGCAAAAGGAGTTCTGAAAGCCTGCTTGACTGTAGATTCAAGAGGTGTATAAAACAAATATTTGATAGATCAATTATATATTTACACTTTGGTAAATATATAAAATATATTGTTAATAAATAAAATAACCCTGGCTAATAAATTATTTTGCTTACTCGAAATTTTACTTTTAGATACTCTCGAAACAAAATTACTAAAAATTACCTAATATTTTACCAAGATTCTAATTGTTTTTAGCCATAAGATTCAATCTTTTCCTTCCCATTAGGCATAGTAGGCACAAATTTTTTCAATCCTAAATATTGCTGCAAAATATTCCAAACGTAAAGTGGATTGAGAATTGCATAACGCTGCCAAAGTCTTTTAGGCTCTTGAACTAAGCGAAAAAACCATTCTAAGCCTGCATTTTGCATCCATTTAGGAGCTTGAGGTAATGTTCCAGCATGAAAATCAAAAGCAGCCCCGACAGCCAATACTGGTATGTTCAGCAAATTTCGATACTCATAAGCCCAAGTTTCTTGTCTAGGACAACCTAACCCAAGAAATACTGCATTAGCTCCAGATGCTTTAATTCGTTCAACTAGCTGTAAACGCTCTGAGTCAGAGAGTCGTCTAAATTTAGATTCCTCCATTCCGGCAATTTTGAATCCAGGATAGAGTCGTTTCAGGTTTTGAGCGAATTTTTCCAAAGTTTCTCTCTTGCTGCCATAAAGATAGATGCTCAATCTTTCTTTGGTAAAAGATTCAGCCACCTTAAGAGTTAGATTTGGTCCGTAAACGCGGTCAGGTAGATGCTTTCCATATAGCCAAGCCAGCGCCCACCGTATAGGTTGTCCATCTGGTACAACAATATCTAGACCATTTAAGCGTCTGGCATGAGTACTATCTAAAAATCCAGTCATTACACCATGTACCGCCAAAGCACTGACCGAACAAGGTTTTCTCTTTATAGCTGCTGCGGTAATTGCTGATACCGCAAAATCGTAATTAACAGCATTAATGTTGATGCCTAATATTGAATATTTTCCTAGATTAATCATTTGTGATTCCATCTTTCTACACCACTTTCGTAAATTTCGGATAAGATTTGGTGAATGTTGTATTTGAGCGACCAGTGAGGATAATGAGACTTGAACTTTGATAAATCGCTGATATACCAAATATGATCGCCACTACGGTTATCATCAGTATAGGAATAATCCAGTTTTCTCCCTGAAAGCTCTTGCGCCACTTCAATTGCTTCTAGCATCGAGCAATTGCTTTCTCTGCCACCACCAATGTTATAAACTTCAGCCACCCGAGGATTTTTATAAAACTCGTAAAAAGCAGCAATTAAATCTGAAGAATGAATATTATCGCGGACTTGTTTACCCTTGTAACCATAAATAGTGTATGGTTTACCAATGGCGGTGCATTTTACTAAGTAAGCTAGAAATCCATGAAGCTCTGTTCCTGAATGATTTGGTCCAGTTAAACAACCGCCCCTAAATGAAGCTGTGCGAATACCAAAGTAGCGTCCATACTCTTGAACTAGGACGTCAGCAGCAACTTTGGAAGCTCCAAATAAAGAGTGTTTACATTGGTCAATACTCATGTTTTCTGGTATTCCCACATGGTATTCATGAGCCGAATCAATTTCCCAGCGTTTTTCTAATTCTTTCAAGGGCAGAGAATTAGGCAGGTCTCCATATACTTTGTTAGTAGATGTAAAGATAAAAACGGCATCAGAACAGTATTCACGGGTTGCTTGCAAAAGATTTAGTGTACCATTGGCGTTAACCGTAAAATCCGAGAAAGGATCTTGAGCAGCCCAGTCATGAGACGGTTGAGCTGCCGTATGAATGATTAAAGAAATATCGTTGCCATAATGTTGGAAAATTTCTTTGATTTTGTCGTAATCTCGTATGTCTACTTCACGGTGCTGGTAATTATCGAGTTCTTTTTCTAATCTTTGGCGATTCCACTTTGTTGAAGCTTCTTCCCCAAAGAAAAACTTACGCATATCATTGTCAATGCCAACAACATTCATTCCCAAGTTATTAAAAAACCTGACCGCTTCTGATCCGATTAATCCAGCAGAACCAGTAATAATTGCTACACCCATAATTTAATTCTTCAATTGTGATTGTCCAATAAGTTCAAAACGAAGCTCTAACTAATGACTCAGGAATTTTTAATTCTACTATACTATTTTAGGTGATTACTACTAAGTATATTTACTTTAAATTTTTTGCCATAATACAATAAACTTATGATTATGTCGATAGCCAATCGGTCAAATTTCTGAATCTAAAACTTGGGCAAAAAAACTGAACCAAAAATAGGATTTTTTAGCGAACAATTCACTTCAAACGAATACAAAGATAGTCAGAATAAGGTTGATTTTTTGCTAGTATTCAATTATTTTTGGTAGGTTAGGATTAACTAGTTATTTCTACTGAGTGTTTAGAGATTATTTAAGATATTGTTGAGTCGTCATAGTTATGCTTATTGGAATTATTGAAGTTAGCGAACCCAACCATTATTCAGCGGTCAACGGTTTACTAAAAACTTATGCCAGCAATCTGAACAATGAAATAATTGTCTACACTTTGCCTTCAATACAGAAAGCTCTAGAAGAAAATGGCTTGCCAAATAACTCTAGTTTAGTAGTCTTAGAACGAGGGCAATCTTTAAAAAAATTGCTCGGCGATCTGGAAAAAATCGCTTTCGATCGGATACATGTTTGTACTATATTTGATAATTATTTTGAGTTCTCACAATTTAAACCTCAGACTAAAGAAATATTTTTCCACGTTCACCAATGTGAAGAATGGTACAAAGATAATTTCAGCAGAGCTATTAATACTTTAGTTCCCAGCTTAAAGAACAAAGATCAAAATAGGGCTTATTCACGTATTGTGGCTCGTGCAGCTGTAGACTATTTAATTTATAGGCCGATTAGGAAAAAAATGCTGGTTCAATATGAACAAAATTATCGGCTACAACTTATAGTTCATAGTCAAGGACAGAAAGAAGCTTTACTAGAGTATTCATGCAAGTCTCCAATCACGGTATTTCCCTTTGCGATCTATGAAGGAATGGAAGATAATTCTCAATCAAATGAGCTTCTAACTATCTGCATACCTGGAGTTATTACTCAAGCTAAAAGAGATTATCTAGGATTATTTAAAGCGCTACAGCAAAACTCCCAGACTTTAAGCGATCGCATTTATCTAGAACTTCTGGGATACGTTAGCGATCGCGAGAAAGAATCAATGGGTAGAGCTATTGCTAATTTAATTGATTCTGGATATAAGGTTCATTATCGCGATTCATTTGTCTACGGCCAAGAATTCGACCAGGCGATCGCAAATTGCGATCTTTTGCTCAACAATCAGTTTATTAACAAAAACAGTACTGAAGTGTATGGCAAAACGAAAGAGTCTGGCATGATCTTTAATATGCTTAGGGCAGCCAAACCAGGAATCTTACCCAAGGAATACAATGTTTCTTCAGAATTTCAGGACTGTAGCTTATTTTTCGATAGCTATCCGCATCTAATCGAGATTATTACCGCAGTGTTAGATAATCCAGCACAATTGAAGCAGTTAAAAGCGGCCGCTAAAGAATTATCAGTTAGCTATTTACCTCAAAATCTTTATTCAAGATTGATGTGAAATATTGCTAATGATTCCCCGAAACGTGGGACAAATGGGATTGATTTTCAAAATTCAAATGCTTAACAAATTAAAATCATTCAATGAAAAATTAAGCCCAGGATTCAGGAAGATAATCTCTAACATAGGTTGGTTATCCGCCGAACGCATTGTCATGATGACTCTGTCTCTTTTTGTCGGCATCAATGTAGTGCGATATCTTGGTCCAGTCAATTATGGAAAATTAAGCTACAGTATTAGCTTTGCAGGTTTACTAGGCGCGATCGCTAAATTGGGTCTAGATCAAATTGTCGTCCGCAATCTAGTCAAAGAAGAAAAGTTTACCCAGGAAATATTGGGGACAGCTTTTTGGCTGAAGTTAGTTGGCTCTTTGTTCACAGCTGCTTTGATTGGTATTGGTATCTGGACTTTCAATAATGATAGTCAAATTCGCTGGATGACTCTAATTATTGGGGCAGGTTTGGGTTTTACCGCCTTTGAAACTATCGACTTTTGGTTTCAGTCAAAAGTCTTATCCAGACCAATGGCTTTAGTCAGAAGTGGACAATTAATTTTGACTAGTACAATTAAACTAGTATTGATTTTCAGTAAATTTCCTTTAATGGCATTTGCCTGGGTATATATGGCAGAATTTGCCTTTAAAGCGATCGGCATGGTGTGGGTTTATCATCAACGCCGTCAATCTATTTTCCGCTGGCAGGTTAGTCGTTCAAAAGCGATAGAATTGCTCCAAGATTCATGGCCGCTAATTTTGTCTGGCGTAATGATTTTGATCTACATGAAGATCGATCAGGTAATGCTGGGTAATATGACAGGAGATCGAGCCGTAGGTAACTACGCAGCAGCAGTTAAACTATCCGAACCCTGTTATTTTATTTCTACAGCAATCTGTTCTTCTATATTTCCTGCACTAATTCAGGCTAAACTAAAAAACCAACAAGAATATCAGAATAAAATACAGCGGCTATATGATTTGATGGCTTGGCTTTCTTTGATGATTGCCGTTCCTATGACTTTTGTCTCAGATATTGTGGCTACTACTTTGCTCGGTCAAGAATATGCCGAGGTAGGAACAATACTAGCCTTGCATATTTGGGCAAGCCCATTTGTCTTTTTAGGTATTGCTCGTAGCAAATGGCTAATGGCTGAAAATTATATTAGATTTAACTTTGTGGCAACTTCATTAGGAGCTATATCTAATATAATTTTAAATTTCTGGTTAATTCCTAACTATGAAGGTATTGGAGCAGCGATCGCTACTGTAATCTCATATGCTATTTCATCTCACGGATCCTGTATTTTTTACCCTCCTATTTATAGCAATAGCATTCTGTTATATAAAGCCTTGTTCGTTCCATTTCGTATCCGCCAAAACCTAATTTATTTAAATCGTGTTAAACAAGCTCTTTTGAAGTAAATTTGCTTACACTATTAATTCACGGTATATTATCTTACTGTATATTATTGATATACGATTGTATTTATGACCAATTACAACCAAGGACAAACTATCGTTTTTCTGCACATTCCTAAGACAGCAGGTACAACACTTCATCTAATTATTGAACGCCAGTATAACTCGGGAAAAATTGTTACAATTCACACTCCTGTAGAAAACGCAGCACAAATAAGCCGAATACAAAAGCTTACCCCTACTCAGCAACAGCAAGTGCGGGTAATTAAGGGTCATACCTTCTGGGGATGGCATCAGTTGTTGCCTGAATCCTGTGCCTACTTTACTTTATTGCGCAATCCCGTCGAGCGATTTATTTCTAACTACTATTTTTTGCTTAAAAAAGAAGGTCATCCACTTGGCCAAAAGCTTTTAGAAGAGAAGGTAACTATAGAGGATTTTGTTAACTGGACTGGCGAAGATAATTACCAAACTAGATTTCTGGCCAAAAATATTGGAGAAGGTAATTTAGATATCAAAGGAAGTGAATGCACCCGTGAAACCCTAGAGCGAGCAAAAAGAAATTTGAGGGAAAACTTCGCTGTCGTTGGCATAGTAGAAGAATTTGACAAAACCTTATTGCTACTCAAAAAGACCTTTGGTTGGAAAAATATTTTTTACAAGGTCAAAAACAAAAATAAACAACGACCTTCTAACAATTTGATTCCTCAAAAAACATTAAAGCTAATAAAAGAAAAAAATAAACTCGATTTAGAACTATATAATTATGCTACCGAAACTTTGCAAACTACGATTAAAAATCAGGGTAATTCCTTTGAAGAAGAAGTTCAAAACTTTCAAAAAATAAATGACTCTTCATTAGGTCAATTCTCGGCTTTGATGTCTTCTTCTGCTAGTAAAGTTCAAAAAATAATTAGTTTTATCTAAACTTCAGAGGAAAATTAAGATGGCTAACTTTCAGCTCAAAACTCCAGTTGCTTTTATAATCTTTAAACGACCTGATACTACCGAAAGAGTATTCGAGGCAATTCGTCGGGCTAGACCATCTAAGCTTTTTGTCATTGCCGATGCTCCTCGTCCAGACAGACCTGGAGAAGCTGAAAAGTGTGTTGCTACTAGGGCAATTATAGATCGGGTTGATTGGGATTGCGATGTATTGAAGAATTATGCACAAGTTAACTTAGGCTGTGCTAAACGAGTTTCTAGCGGTTTGAGTTGGGTATTTGAGCAAGTGGCAGAAGCCATTATTTTGGAAGATGATTGTTTTCCCCATCCTTCTTTTTTTCGCTATTGTGAAGAGCTACTAGAGTATTATCGCTACGATCGGCGAGTTATGTCTGTTGCTGGGTCTAATTTTCAGTTTGGAGCTAAAGTAACTGACTATAGTTATTATTATTCCTGTTATCACGATTGTTGGGGGTGGGCGACCTGGAAACGAGCTTGGCAATACTTTGATTTTGAGATGAAACTTTGGTCAAAATTTAAAGATACTAACTTTCTGCCAGATAAACTAGCAAATGTAAATGCTGCTAAATATTGGTCAAAATATTTCCAGCTTACGTATGAGGGAAATAAGGATAGTTGGTTTTATCGTTGGCTTTTTTGTTGCTGGATGCAAAGTGGTTTTGCTATTGTACCTAAAGGAAACTTAATTTCTAATCTTGGCTTTGGTTTAGAAGGAACTCATACTCTAGAAGATAGTCCTTTTGCCAATCTACCAATAGAAGCAATGGATTTTCCTCTGCTTCATCCACCTTTTACTATTCGAAATAGGGAAGCTGATAGATTAAATCAGAAAAAAAGATTTGATATTGAAACAAATATTATGATACGTATTAAGCAAAAAATTATAAAGCTCAGAAAAAAAATAGCTAGTCAATAGGATTTATTCAAAATGTTTGATTTAAAGATATCTGGCTTTTTGACTTTACTTAGAAATAGGCTTAATAATCCAACTCTAGAACATTTACATTATGTGTACAATTGGTGGCGTAACAAACTGAGATATCCTCAAATAGAGCAAAGATATTTGGCAATTATCAGCCGAAATTCTTCTTTGGGCAAAAATATCAAAATAGATAAAAAATCTTTAGTAGTAGAATCTCAGATAGATTCTTATAGCTATATTTCAGAAAATACAACTATTTATACAACTTCTATCGGCAAGTTTTGTTGTATCGGAGCTAATTGTACAATCGGATTAGCTGCACACCCAACTAGAGATTTTGTTTCTAGTCATCCAATCTTTTTTTCAACCAAAAAGCAAATTGGATTTACTTTTGCCGATCGAGATTATGTTGAAGAAATGCCAGAATGTAAGATTGGTAATGATGTTTGGATTGGCAATAATGTTTTGATTCTCGGAGGAGTTAATATTGGTAACGGTGCAATTATAGCTGCCGGAGCAGTTGTAACTAAAGATGTACCTCCTTATGCTATCTACGGTGGCGTACCTGCCAAACTAATTCGTTATAAATTCGATCGAGAAACCATTGAGTTTCTTCAAAAATTTAAATGGTGGAATAAAAATGAACAATGGCTGAGAAATAACTTTAAAGATTTTCATAACATTAATAAATTTATGGATTTAGCTAAGGAAAACGATTTTCTAGTGTAAAAAAGATGCTTTGAAGCCAGACTTGTTATGAAAGACCTTATTTTATATCCGCCTATCTTAGGGGCAGTACTAATTGGTTTAGCTGCTAGTTTTATTATCCTATTTTATCTTACAAAAGATAAAGTTATAACTTCTATTTTTGAAAAATTAGCCGTCTATATTTTTTTATTTGTTGTATCTGGAGTTACAACATTTCCTTTTTCTCATTTAGATCTTGCTTCTTTAGGAACTCATGAGAAAACTCTGTTTTCAGCGATTTTCTTGTTGCTGGTATATGCTGCTATATTTATTCTTTTAAGAGTTCGCATCAGCCAAATTCTGTCAAATATAATAATTCTTTTTCAGCAAAAGTATCTAAGCATATATCTCGGTCTAACATTCTTTTCAGCTTGCTGGTCAGCAACTCCCTGGTTAACTTTAAGAGCAGCAATATCTTTAATACTTATTAGCAGTTTTGCAGTTTACTTTGCCAAGAAGTATAATTGGCGACAAATTCTTGAATTATTACGCTGGAATCAAACATTTGTAGCTATTTTTAGTGTCTATCTATCTATCTTTGTGCCTTCGGAAGGACAAATAGAAAAGGGGTGGGCAGGAGCTATTGGTCATCCGATTAATTTAGGTAATATGATGGCATTAACTGCTACGTTATGGTTACTAAACGCTATTCACAATCCAAAATATCTCAAGCGATCGCTATTGTTTTGTGTTCTAAGCATTACTGTTATGCAACTAGCTAATTCCGCTGGAGCATTTATAGTTTTTCTTTCTTTAATAGTAATTGTATTTATTCCGCCAATATTTAGAAGGCTAACTTTTTTACAAGCTAATTTTTTGTTTACATTTATTTTGTCAGTATTTACCATACCAAGTATCTGGTTATTCAGCAACTTTAGCAATACGATGTCTCTATTAGATAAAGATGTGACTTTTACAGGAAGAGTTCCTTTATGGAATTTATTAATTGAAAAAATTGTTCGAGAACGCCTTTGGTTAGGCTATGGATATTCTGGTTTTTGGCAACCCTGGCAAGGTTCAGATAACCCTGCTGCCCAAGTATTCCGTTTGATTGGAGATTGGGCAGTTCATGCTCATAATGGATTTTTAGACATTTTTTTGAGTGTGGGTTTGATCGGACTTACATTATTTACTTTGTCTTTTTTAGGTAACATTAATAGGGCAATGAGATTAATATTTAGCAATCGAAGCCCTGAATCAGCTCTACCTCTAATCATTTTAACTTTTGTGTTCGTGAGCAACCTTTCTCAAACCTCAATTATATCCCCTGGCTATACCTGGTTTTTATATGTAATAACGACAGTTGGATTACAGATCGTTAGCAAAAAGAAGGAAAGATATTTAAGTTGGTCTTAAAACAACACTTTGACTCCTTAAATTACTTTAGATCTAAGCTCTAATATAGAAACTTCAGATATATGGCCAAAAAACGTAAATCAATACCAAGACGAGCTTTTCTACTTGGATTAAGCGCTTTAGCAGTTTTGGCTACTTTGGTAACAGCGCGGAAGTTCAAGTTCAAAAAACAGCGAACTTTGGAAACAGATGACCTGAAAGAAGATTTTTCAGCAGTTGGAACAACACCATTAGGCGATCGCGCTGCTGCCCAAGGATTGTTATATGGAGCATTTCCTCAGGCGGGATACCAGGATTTTGTTGAAGATCCACTATTTCAATCTCAGCTTGTAGAAGAGTGTCGTCTATTAGTCACTGGTTTTTACTGGAATTGGGGCGGTGTTCGTCCCAGCGAGAGTACATACGACTTTACTGCAACTGACTATTTTGCTCAATTTGCCGCCGATAACAATATGTTATTAAGAGGGCATCCTTTAGTATGGTATCGCACTACCCCTGATTGGTTGCTCGACAAATTTAATAATCCTAGTATGACTATTCAAGAAATAGAAAATATTCTTACCGATCACATTGCAACTGTAGTAGGAAGATATGCAGGTAAAGTTCATTCTTGGGATGTAGTCAATGAAGCAATTAACGTTGAGGATGGTCGAGGTGATGGATTCCGAGATACAAAGATAAGTGGTATAAATGACAAAAAGTCTTTAAATTGGCTCGATTTTCTAGGTATAGATTACATCGATCTTGCTTTTCAAATTGCCTCACAAGCCGATCCCCGAGCAATGCTTACCTATAACGAATTTGGGTTAGATTACAATATTGCAGAAGATGAAGCTAAAAGAACTGCTACATTAAAACTGCTAGAAAATTTAAAAGCTAAGGGAACTCCAGTTCATGCTTTTGGTATTCAGGCTCATTTAGATGCCACTAGAAATGATGATTTCAGTCCTCAAAAGTTGCGTCAATTTCTCCAAGATGTGGCTGATTTAGACTTGAAAATTATTATCTCTGAGCTAGATGTAAGAGATAGATTTCTCCAAGGAGATATTGCCAGTCGCGATCGCGCTGTTGCCCGTGCCTATAGTGATTTTCTTTCTGTTGCTCTAGATGAACCAGCGGTAGTTGCTGTAGCTACTTGGGGTCTAAGCGATCGCTATACTTGGACAAAAGACAAACTCCGTCCAGATGGCACTTTCCAGCGACCTTTACCTTTAGACGCTCGACTAAATCGGAAGCTGGCTTGGAAGGCGATCGCTCATGCTTTTGATAACGCACCCAGACGTTGAAATATATAACTAATCAATAAATTTAATTAGTTCAGCAATTTTTTGTTTGACTGACATATTCCATTGATTACGATACTCACTTAAATCCATTTCTTTGAGGGATAATTCTTTAATCGCGTTAATTATCGATTCTGAAGAATTTTCGACTAACACTGCCCATTCTCCAAACAATTTTTCAGTTAATGATGTCTTACTAATAACTAGTTGAGTATTAGAAGATAAAGCTTCACAAGCGCCACTAGGTTGAGTTGCATCACTGGTAGTCAAAACCAAGGATGCCAAACTAGAACACAACACTTGATGATATTCTGCTGTTGCCAAAAAACCAGTAAGCTTAACATTACTTAATTTTCTGAGTTTGGCTGCTGTTTCTAAAGCAAGTTTGTCAGGATCGGCAGTAATAATAAAATTAAAATCAGTCAATGCTGCCATAGTTTCAATTAATAAATCTACTGGTTCATCCCAAGGATCGAAAGAAGCAATGACTAATATTTGTTTTGGATGGCGTTGTTGAGGTTGAGCTGGTTTGATTGATTCAATTGGATCGCAAATAGTAAATAGTTGAGCTGAGGGATAACTATTTTTGACCAAATCAAACATTTCTGTATTATGAACAATTATCCCTAAAGCATTATGGAGTATGGTTTTGCTCAGAGGCATATTTTGCCACATTGCCACTTGAAACAATGGATTGTGAGCATCAATCATGTATGGAGTCTTGGTGAGCCAAGGGGCAAGTGCGCTAAAAGTAGGAGGACATTGAGCAACAACAAAATCAGGTTTTTTGAGCCAGATATCTTTAACGCTTACTATTAATTTAATTAAATAATCAAGCGGACGCAAATATTTATTTTTAAATAAATGGGGAATAAATTTTAGTTCGCAGTTTATTAGAGATGCCAAAACTTCGGGTCTTCTTTGATATTTTTTCCAAACGAGGAACAAACCAGAAGATTTTTTATTTACTATGCGATCAGACATTGTTATAAATTCTTACTAGCTCGAATTGTTAAAAGTGTATAATTTTTGGTAATATATTAAATTTTGATGTCTAAGCTAATATTGCAATAATTTAGATAATTTAATCGTCAGAGATTTTTACAATAACAAGTCAAAAAATTTACTTACATAGCTTCATTTTTTGACGAAAGGACACGACATATTGTATCAGATATAGCTATAATTGACTACTTGATTTTATTAATTTGGCATTGATAATTGGTAAAAGCAATTTTTAATACGTTTATAAAACAGGGTAATTTAATCAAAGTATTTTCAGTTTTATTTGATGATATGTGTTTGATTTTAAAGTAAGAACAATTAAAATAAAATATTTTACTTTTAAAGCGTCAATGAAATTTTGGCTTAATTTACGTTTACTTATAGTTAAAGCTGACTTAGTATGATTTTGTTGAATTACTTATACATTTTATTTAACTTAATTTAATTTCTTTTTTGAAGGTTACAAATGAAACAATATTTATTTTATTAGCGTAATTTGTTAATAAATCACAAGTGACCTTAATTAAAACTTATATTTAAATTAAGGCAAAAACATCTTTTCTTTAGCCAAATTAATATAAACGTATTAGCTGCATTAAACCTAAATTAACTGTATAGTTGGTTAACTATATTTTTCATTGATAATCTAAATTTTACTTTAAGCAATTGGAAAATGAAAATATTCACTTTTAATGCTTCTCAAGATACTCGTGTCGAAATATTATGGTCACTTAGACCTAAAAACCGAGATAAAATATTTGCCGAATATATTACTGAAAATAAATATACTGAAGTTAATTCAATTCAAGACTGCCAGGTAGCTATTTATCCTCGAAAAGCTTTTCATCCAGAAACTTTAGCTTTTGACAACTCTGTATACGACGCTGCTTATCAAGCAGAAAAATATCAAAAACCACTGATTATTGATGCTACTTGCGATTCTGATGTTTTTTTAGATATACCAACTGCAAAAATTTTACGCTGTGGACTATATAAAAGCTTAAAACAAACATTTGAAACAGAATGTCCTTTTTGGAGCAACTTTAGAACCAAAAGTAGCTTGGATTTATTAAAAATATTGCCAAAACAAAAAAAACCAGCAGTTAGTTTTTGTGGAACTACATCTTCAATTGGCAAACTATCACAAATAGGAAAAGTCTTATTACCTATACAGACAGCCAAATTAGTTTTATCGTCAGGAAAAATATCTCGTAAAATCGATATAAGATTGAGAGAAGGAATGAGTCTCAAGCTTCGGGAAACTGCAATAAAATTACTAACTATAGATCGACGTATAAATAGCTATTTTGATGTCACTAACCCCCAGCAAAGTTATTACAATAAAGATGAAAGCAATCGAATTAAGCTAGAAAACTTATTTGTAGACAACATCAGCAAATGTGACTATGTATTATGTGTCAGAGGTACCGGCAATTACTCAGGACGATTCTACATGGCTTTAAATGCGGGACGTATACCAGTTGTAATTGATACAGATATTGTTATTCTCTTTGAAAACAAGCTTCATTTAGTCAAGGTTTCAGTAAAATCTATCGAAAAAATTGGAGATTATATTTTAGAACATTTTGAAACAACATCTGAAGCGGAATTAGAGATAATGAAACAGGAAAATCGTAATGTTTATCATCAATATATAGCTCCAGATAAATTTTTACCTAACTTTTTACGTAATGTATCTGAATCGCCAATTTAAAAATTATTTTTAATTCAATTATTAAATAAATCAAATTAAATATTAAATGATTATAAGCAACTAAACATATTTAAGTATTAAGATTAATTGTATTTGAGCAGCATTCAAACAACCTTTTATTTAATCTTAGTTAGTTAATTAAGTAAATATAATCAGCTTAATCCAATTTTAGATTATTTTATTCTTACCACTGGAATTTACTGATGGTTGAAAAGATAGAGAAAGATGTAATTCTGTTAGTTGAGATTGAATATAGGTTAACAATCCACGAATAAATATTACTATGCCTAACATCTCCAGTGTCTCTTCGATACTATAAGCTATTCCATAAAATATGTTCTTGTATCCGTAAGTATCGGCAATATATCCCCCGATTAGCTCTATACCTAACGCTCCACTAATATAAACTGCACCTGAGGCAATAAACAAAACTTTAATTTTAAGAGGAAGACTAAAGATAAATTTTCTAAATATAACTAAAAAAACTATTAGTAAGATAAACGCAGGCACAACCCAGGTGAAATACAAAATGCCCTTGGCATTTATAGCATGTCTTAAAAAAGGAATTGATGTTTCGTGAATACTACAAACTTCATCAATAGCTAAAATTATAAAAATTATTGATAATGCCTTCCAATGCTTAACATATCTGGCGTTTTGAGATTTTTTAATTAGAGTAATAATAGCTAATAAATAGCTAGAGAAACCTAACGCTAAAGCTGAATATAAAGTGGGAAAATTTGATTCTTGATCAAAATTAAAATAGAGAGAATTCACTTGACTACCGATAGTAGCTCTTAGCCAGTGAACAATCACTCTCTCTCCAAGATTAAATAAGATTAACAATCCGATTACTAAAAGCAAGAATTTGGTAACTTTTTGTGGCGATAAATTATATGCAGGCAGCTCAAAATGACTAGATCTTGTCGATCTCATAAATTTTGGATTGGTGCGGTTTTCAATGTCATTATATTAATCTTAGGTTAACTTTTCAATAACTTTACTTAAACTAAATTTTAGCTTCACATAATTTATACAGGTCTAATTTAAGCTGTATCATCAATCAAATCCCACAACAGAGGCAGCAAAACAACAGCTTTCTAAAAGCTAATCATGGGTTGATCGATCGCGCGACCAAATACTTTGATAGCCTAGCAATGATACATTTAATCGAGTTTTCCGTTAATTGATGAAGCTACTTATCAAAGAAAAACTAAATTTTGAGCTTTGCTGTTCCAGCTGTTCCAATAATCAAATGCCGTAGCTTAATTTTTTGGTGATTTTTGTGAATCAAAACTAAATTGAGTTTGACAATCTAGTTCTTAAGCAGGCTGTCTAGAGTATTTAAAGACAAAAGCCCAGAGAAAAATCATCAACAAGCATTCCGAGGCAATTGTTGCCCAAATAGCGCCATGCCAAGCGTAAAGAGGAATTAGCCAGAAGTTTAATAGAGCATTGATCACGGCTGCCATAACTTGAGCAATACTTCTAGCACTTTGATAATTCGCCCCAGTTAAAGTATCAGCTGCAAAGCAATGCATAGTCCTAAAAAAGATTGTCGGAGATAGCCAAATCAATGCCCAAGCAGATTGCTGATACTTAGAGCCTAAGATCAAAGGTAATAAAGGCCCAAAAACAATGAGTCCTAGAATAGCTATTAACGAATATGCTAAAGATAAAGGCCCCTGTGATCGAAATTGTATTCATTATTCCATACTCAGGAATTAGTAAGGCAAACAAAAAGCTAAAAAATACTGCAATACCAAAAACCCAACCGTATATTTTTAGCTGCTGTTCAAACGTATAGCGAGAACCTAGGTAGATACCAAAAAAGGTTGTTCCCAGTAATGCTATTACTTTTCTAAATGATATTGCTGGAATAGACGACCATGAAATCGAAGCGATCGCCAAACCAATTAAAAATAGCAGCCAAAGATTTGTTCTCAAAAAAGCTAACGATCTTTGCCAACGAAATGTCAGCAAACCTATAGTGACAAAGTATATTAATATAAAAATAAGGCGGAGCAATGGACTATCTATATCTGCTTCCTCAGAGCTGCCACTGCCTAAGATAATCGGATAAAATCCTTGTGAAAACAAGAGCAGCGATACAATAGAAAATACGTTTTCCAAAGAGCGAATTGAGTATTTCATGATCCTGGTTTAATCAAAAGATATTTTCTATCATCAATCTTAAATTTTTTTGTACTACAAAAGCGATCGCTTTTTCAAAACTACTGTTTGATTATTGAGTTTCAACTAATTAACATTTAAATTGGGCTAGCTCACTTTCCCCACTTAAAATTTAAGCAAACTAACTATTAAAAAAAATCTCAGCGAAATTTAGTTTGGCTAATTAAGCTTAAATTATGATGGAGCGTATATGTCCGTGCATGATTTGCGACGCGAAGCTTATCCGTGATAGACTAGCTTCGCGTCGCGCACTTTTGCGCTTCGCGTCCTTCGCGCCACACTAACTACGTGTCGTTAGTAATTTCATCGATTATATTGATCTACCAACAGCTAAATCGCAGTTTAGCCAGACAAACTCAACTTTAATAATGATGTTATTGCAAAATCAGGCTAGTTAGCAAAAAATTAAATGTCCCTCTTGGTAGAATAGTAGCTACTGTAATGGTAGGGTTCTCGATTCATATTTGCTCCGTTGACCACTACACCCAAAACTTTTTGTCCAGTACTATCTAGCATTTTTTTAGCAGCCGTAGCACTGCTATAGTCTGCCACTCCAGGACGTACTACGAATAAGAAGCCATCTATTAGTTTGCCGATAATTTTGGTATCGGCAATACCGATAATCGGCGGCGTATCAAAGATAATTTGATCGTAATAATTAGAAACGCTGTTGAGAAAATCTTCGAATAATCGAGAATCTAGTAGCGAGATCGGATGTCCAGGAATCGTGCCTGAGGTTAAAACATCCAAATTAGGCATTACATTTTGCACGCTCTCTTGCCATTCAATTTCATGGTTGAGAATATTGCTAAGACCGGTTTGATTAGAGATTTCCCAAATGTGATGTTGAGTTGGACGACGCATATCTGCATCTACCAATAAAATTCGCTGACCACATTGAGCGCGAGCCACTCCTAAATTGGCAGATACCGAAGACTTTCCTTCTTGGGGAACAGAACTAGTGACAGCAATGACTTTTTTCTTAGCATCAGCATCAAGCAGCTTTAAGTTTACCTGAATATTTTGATAAGCTTCTTTGAGAGGCATCATCGATATTTCGCTTGCTGTTTGTGTTGGGAGTGCTTTTTCACTACCAACCAGCTGAAGCTGTTTGTTGTCTCCTGTCAAATTTAAGTCAGGTACTACACCATGAAGAGGGTAGGCAAACAAATTCTCAACTTCTTGGGTGTTTTTGATTGTATTGTCTTTAAGATCTAACAAAAAAGCGATCGCCGTACCGAACAAAACCCCCATCATCGCCCCCGCTGCTAGAATTATCTTGCCGCTGGGGTTGACCGTATCTTCAGCGATCGCAGCATCAGCAATTACACGAACTTTCTCAACGTCTCGATTCCCGATGATTCCTGTCTCTTTTTGTTTGTTTAACAGTGTTTCATAAGTTGATGTCGCAGCGTTAAGCTTACGCTCTAGTTCTCTTTGTTGCTCTTGCAGTTGGGGAGACAAGTTAGATCTTTTTGTATAGGTATCATAAGCACTTTTGAGGGATACCAGTCTTTGATCTAAGCCTTCTTTTTGCAATCCTAGATTGGCAAACTCGGTTAATTGCGCCTGCTTGAGATCTCCTAAGCTCAGAATATTAATATTGCTAGCCAAACCCTGCTGTTGAGCACCCAAGGTACTAGCAATTTCTCGTTCTAAAAGATCAGTTAAGTCTGCCTGTTCCTCTTTTAAGCTAATAATTTGAGGAGCATTATCTGACAGGAAGTTGCGTTTTTGCGCTAACTGCACCTTAGCTTTTTGTAGCTGACTTAATGTTTGCTGCACGCTCACAGACTGACTTAGAGAACTTACAGCAGAGGCCTCTTGCCAACTCATACCCAATTGACTTTGCAATCTGCTGTATCGGGCATTAACATCATTCAATTCAGCATTTACCTGGTTCAGCTGATTTTCAATCTGGGAAATTGAATCAATCGCAGCATCAATCTGTCCTTCTAGATTAGAAATACCATTGCGATTTTTAAATAGGCGCAGATTTTCCTCTGCCTGTCTAACGGCATCTTCTGTTTTTGGTAGTTCTTTGTCAATAAAATCTCTAGCTTTTGAAGTCTCTTCGCTATTGAACAACGCATAATCTTCAGAATATAGTTCCACTACTCGTTTGACAAAGGAAACGGCTACATCTGGATTGGGATCTTCATAGGTAACCTGTAGCAAATCAGTACCAATAATCGGCTCAACTTTAAGGGAGCTGTTAACTTTTTTATAGCTTAAAGGTTCGCCATCTTCTGATTTGAGGTCAAGTTCTGTAACGACCCTTTCGACAATTGGTCGAGACTGAAGAATTTTGGCTTCAGTCTCTATGGGGTCTTTGTCCTGTTGAAACAATTTTTTTTCTTCTGGGCTGCCATCGGGAATACCAATTATTTTAGAGGTACGATCTGGCTTAATTAATAACTGAGCTTCTGCTTGATAAACATCCTCTGAAGCCAAAGCCGCTACCAATGAAAGAGCTAAAATTCCAGCGAAGGTTGCTGTTGCAGGAATCCAGCGACGCTTCAGAACTTGCCAATATTGGTTAAAGTCTATATGTTCCTCTATATGTAAGTTAGAATCCATAAATTTTAATTGATGAACTTACTGTATTGAATTTTGTTTATGTTGGAAAATTTAGGTAATTAGATTTTTTTAATATGCACCTTTGGCGCGAAAAACAACTTGAACTGTTTGCAGCAAGATTTTAAAATCCAAAGCCAAAGACCAGTTTTCAATGTATTCAAAATCTAAATTAAATACTCCATCAGAACCAGTATCGGAACGACCACTTACCTGCCACAAGCCTGTAATTCCAGGTAAAACTTGTTGTCGGAAAAAATGATTTTGGGAAAACTTAGCTACGTCTCTGACGGGCAATGGTCGAGGACCCACTAAGCTCATTTCACCTCGCAAGACATTGAACAATTGCGGTAACTCATCCAGACTATAGTGACGCAAATATTTTCCGATCTTGGTAATGCGGGGATCATCTTTGATTTTGAACAAAATTCCGCCCTGAATTTCGTTTTGAGCTTCTAGCTTATGCTGCAATTCGCTAGCATTTGCAACCATGGTACGGAACTTCCAAATTTGGAAATGGTTGCCTTTTAGACCTACACGAGTTTGTTTATATAAGATATTGCCAGGTGAATCTAACTTAATTAAAATAGCAATAAACAACATGGGTAATCCAATAATTGCTAGTAGCATAGAAGATAGTACAACATCAAAAATGCGCTTGCTAAAAAAATCAATACCTATAATAGCAGAATGAGCAAATCTAATGCTTGGAACACCGATAATTGTCGCAATTTCGGCTTGTCTTTCTGGCAACTTGATGTTGATTGGCAATATCCTCCAGTTGACCCCGATGGTTCTGAGTTTCCAATACAGACTTGCTACTCCTTTTACTGCTTCCCAAGAGCAGATAAATACTTCATCCAGCTCTTTATAATTGATTCTATCTAGAGCTATACATAGTGATTCATCATCCTCAAACTCTAAAAGATTTAGCTGTCCGGTAATGTTATATACCTCGCTGCTTTCTAGCAATGATTTTGAGCGATCGAGTTCTTCGGGGTTACCAATTAATAGTATTTTTTGTTTTAATATAGTGTGCCTCTGTCGCACATAAGCCCAAATCCAATTCAACGTTAGGCGTTGGAAAGTCACTAATAAAAGTGTGATTAATCCCGCTACTACTAATTTATAAATAATTTGGGGGTCGTAAAATTTAAGAATGATGGGAATGATAGCCGAATGAGCCAAAAAAACGGCTTTAATTGGATTTGATAGGTTGCGGCTTTTGTCTCCTTTACGATATAAATCATAAGCAGAAAACAGAAAAACCATAAAAGCTAATACAGTTAAAAATAAACTACATATTTCCGAACTTTGCCAAATTAGCTTAATCTCAAATTGTTGCCAATTATCGGCATAGGCAATAAACCAACCCAGGCAAAGCGCAAAACTATCTAAGGCAAATAAAATAATTATTTTAAGTCTGTAAGAAAATTCTTTTTCAGCTAACTTTAAATATCCAGGAGAACGAAGATCTCTAGTTTTAGCTAGATCATCAGGTAGATAACTTTTTTTGACCGCGTAGTCTGGAGTACTGGAGAATTTGTCTAACATAACTTGCTCTTCAAATTATTTGCTCTTAAAGTTCTGAATCAGATTGATAAAGTCACAGCAGTACCATCCTTAATTAGGAATACGGAGTAAAAATAATTACTATTCCAGCAGCTGTTTAACAGTAATTTTTTTAAGATCATCAAACTTAAAAAATATTAATACTGGATTAATACAATCATAACTAAGTATCTTCATTTAAGAAAAATTACTTAGTTATAAACTTATCTATAACCCACTCTTGATCGCGCTGTCAATTACTTAGCTTAAAAGGGTAAGCCACTTTACACTAACTTTATTTACAAGCAGAAAAAGGTGAAAAACTTTAGTAGGAAACAGGCAATTAAAAAATATCTTTTTGACGTAGCATAGTCAAGGCAATGATTGCGTAAATTAAAGTGTGAGCAATCAAAATTCCCCAGTTTAAGCTCAAATTTTCCCAGGTAGCATTATATACAGGAGTGGCTTTAAATATCTCATTTAGCATTTCTGTACTAAAGGCTTGATTTGGTTGAGGTGCCATACTATTAACATCTGCCAAAGAACCATAAGCACCAATAGACCAACGACTAAGCATCAACCAAGAGAGCTTACTCGACCATCCTGACAAGGTAAATAGAACTCCAGAAAAAATGATTTGTGGAATCATTACCAAAGGCAAAATTCCATTTCCTTCATTTTCGGTTTTGACAAATGCAGATAGCATTAAGCTAAGGCTGGTACTAGCCAATAAAGTTAGAAAAGTAGTGATTGCAAAGCCTAACGGCCAAGAAATTAATTCTGACTCAGGGGCCTGAAAAACTAGCAAGACCACAATCGTAATTAGAAATGTCTGTGCTAAAGCCAGACTTCCCCTAACGATCAGCTTAGAAGTCAGGTAGGGTAACAATCCCAAATTCAGTAACCTTTCACGAAAATAAATAGCTGACTCTTTAACAATCTCGCGAATTGCATTAGATAGGCCGATCCAAATGGCGATAGAGCTAAAAATAAATAATAGACGTAGAGCAAGAGAAGCTTGTGTAACGCTAGGTGCATTAACTATGCTCAGAGGCTGTTCATTTCTTAGGGGAAGACCTGTCAAGGCAATGGTAATTGGTCCTGCTAATAGAGTTAAGATTAAACTGGTAGTATCTCGGGCGACTAGCTTCCAATAGCGTTTGCATAGTAAAGATAGTTGAGCTAAGGGAGAAATGCCTGTTTTGGAGCTATTAGACCTAACAACTTGCTGATTTTCTTTGCCTGGACTTAAAGAGTTTTGAATATAGTCTTGATATTCAGGTGAATTAACGAATTTTTCTGACCAATAGCTGACTCTTTCGGCGATCGCCGCTTTATTTTTACCTTTGTTTAATTCAATATAAATATCGGCAAAGTCAGCAAATTTTTCAGCTTCAAAATTACCCGCATATCGCTGAAAAAACGACAGAGCTTGCTTTGGTGGTCCATAGTAACAAAGATTTCCTCCTAATCCCATGAAGGCAATGCGATCGCAGATGCCAATATTGTCTGTAGCATGAGTTACCAAAGCGATCGTCCTGCCTCTGTCAGCTTGCTCTCGAAGCAGCAACATCATTTCTTTGTCCAAGCCTGGATCTAATCCTGAAGTCGGTTCATCAAGAAAGAATAGCTTAGGATCGGCCAGTAGCTCAACGCCAATACTTACACGCTTGCGCTGACCGCCACTAAGCCTGGAAACTAGCGTGTTGCGAACATGAGAAAGCTTGATTTGCTCTAGGGTATTAGTAATTACTTCACCAATGTTAGTATCTGGTGGAAGACGTAATTGGCAGGCGCAGTGAAGAACTTCTTCTACGGTTAGATCGCTATGAATAATATCATCCTGAGGCACATAGCCTACCTGAGAGCGATAAATCGGCCAATTTTTACGCAGATTGTCACCGTTGAGATAGACATTTCCTGAAGATATAGGTGCAATTCCCAATAAAGACTTCATTAGAGTAGATTTACCAGCACCACTGCCGCCTACAAATGCTACTAACTGTCCTGGTTCTAAAACTAAATCGACGTCATTGAGGATGGTAAAGGTTTCTCCCTTTTTATCCTTGACTCTAAAGGTTAACTTGTGAGCATCGAGGCGAATTTGATTATTGGCATTGGTTAACTCTAAAGCTTCCCCAGTAAAAAGTAAAACATAAGGCCCAATCTGGACTGTATCACCTTTGTTGAGTAAATATGGCTTATCTAGGCGATCGCCATTGACAAAAGTCCCATTGCTACTGCGATCGTGTAGAATATAGCGTCCCTTACCATTGGGATTCACCGTAGCATGAAGGCGAGATACCGTAGGCGCATCTAGCTCGATGGAAGAAGCACTATTAGGCGCTCGCCCCAGCTCTACTGGCCAATTTTGCAACCCCTTGAAGTTGAGTCGGCGCACGCTGGGAATGCTCATTTCTCCCCGCTTGGGATTATAATAGGTCAAAATTATCTGCTGACGAGGATCTTGACCTATGTGTAGTTGCTCTCCGTTTTTGAGAATGTGTCCTTTGGTGAGATTAATTCGCGACTGATTGAGAAAAATTCCATTACCGCTAGGCTTTTGGTGATGGCGATCGCCATCATAAATCCGAAAATTATTCCCCTCTTTCTCAATAATTGCTTGCTTACGAGATATGATATTCCACTCTTTGGGAGCCTGCATATTTGCCCAGTCTGGATCGCGCCCTAAATAGTTAATATTTTTGGCTAGGGTCAGAATTTTCTTTTGACCTTGATTATCAAGTTCGATATACGGCTCTGTATCAACAGTTGTGAGTACCGTTTCCCTAGAATAATTGCTAGCCATAATGCTTTATCTATTTTTGAGGATTCGCTTAAAAATTAAAGTTAGATCGAGCTAGATGCAGATGAAATTAAAATTATACGATGCAAAAAAAGCTATCTACTATAACGCTTGAGTACGTTAACTTGCATCTTTAATCGTTAAAATTGTTTGAACAGGTAGAATACTATTTAAGCGAAATTTAATCCGCTCAAAAATAAGCCTTACATTTATCAATATTTCTCATCAAAACTTAAGCTGAGCTAATCATAAAATTTAATCTAGTTTAAGTATTTTCGGCAAAAACACATCTCAAAATAAAATGTAGCATAAATGAGTTACAGAAACTCATGAAGTTGTCCAACTTACGCCTTTAATTTTACTTAAGACTCACAATTAAGCCACACAAGCTCACTCCACTATTTTTGCCTGCCATTAGGCTGTAAAGCTACTCAAATGTTTAGTTTGTCTGCGATCGAGAGTAAACATTGTTAACAATAGTCCAAAAATTCTGCAAAATAAAGCAAATAAGACTATTCCTAAATCAACATTGTGTAGTATTTTGAGTAAAGAGCTAGGATTATTGATTATGAACTATGTTATTGTCTATCGATCTTATTTTCTGCTTAGCTAAATAGTTGCAGTCAACGCTGAACTAACTTCTAGCAAATAAACAAAGTTACCACTATTATTTGGTCGATTAATGCTGACTCGCCAAGACACAGTTGAGATTTTTTCTACTTTTATTGAGTTTGATTATGACCGTTTTAATCGCTGGGCAACAGATACCCGTTTGCGTCGCAGCATGAGACAGTCGTTGGCTAAAATATCCACTGAAAATTCAGCTAATTTTTGGGCTTTGTATTGGCATCAAATTTGGCAAGAGCAACCTCAAGGATTGGCAAGAGAACATTTAGCAGCTTATTTACAGGAAGTTTGTTTTTGGTCTGCCACCAAAACTATCGGTGGGTTTAATAGTAATCAATATACTGTACCGGATTGCTTCCAATTAGCGATCGCGCGAATCGATAAAGTATTAACAGGATTCGACCGCGAACGAGGATTTAATCTCAAAAGCTATGCCAGCATCACTTTCGGTAATTTAATTCGCGAGCTTTTGCGTCAGAGAAAAGAAATTGATATTTGTTCTGATTGGTCATTATTGCGTAAACTCAGCCAAAAAAGAATGACAGAAGCTTTAACTGGTGCAGGATTAGACCAGGAAGTAGTCGAGCAATATATTTTAGCCTGGAATTGCTTAAAAACTATTTATGTGCCAGAGCGAGCCAGCTCTACTCGTAAGCTGCCAAAACCAGAAGCAGAAACCTGGTTAGCGATCGCCAACCTTTACAATCAAGAAATCAAAACTCAGTTGAATCAACCAGGTGAAGCTGCTACCGCCACAAGTTTAGAAAAATGGATGTTGGTTTGCGTCAAAGCTGCTCGTTCGTACTTGTTTCCCAACGTAACCTCGATTAATAAGCCCAAGCCAGGATATGACTCAGGAGAAATTGTTGATTCAATTGTCGGAGAAGTTGATGATTCCTTGCTGAGCGATCTAATTGCTAATGAAGAATTTCAGCAGCGTAGCCAACAGCAAACAGACATTAATCAGTTTTTGACTGCTACCATCGAAAAACTCAAACCCGAAGAGCGAAAGTTACTAGAACTATACTATTCCTTGGGACTCAAACAAGCGGAAATCGCTCAGGAGCTAGACACCCAGCAATACACTATTTCTCGCAAGCTATCTAAAGTCAGGAAAGCACTGCTAAAAGCTTTGGCTCAGTGGAGTCAGTCAACTATGCATATTACTCTGACATCGGACATACTCGACAACATAAGCTCGTTATTGGAAGAATGGTTAGCTGGCTATTACGACAGCGACCAATAAGAAAATAATAAATAAACATATCCAGCCCAGGAGTACCCCGATGTCTACAGCCAACTCAACTATATTTAACCCTACCCATTTAGTTCTTGAATTAGACCAAACTACTATCGATCGAGCTTGGTCAGACCAAAACTCAAGCAATGCTTCCAGCCGTTGGCAAGGCTACCTTAACCAAGTGGCGTTAAATACTTTTTTACCTTGGTTAAAAACAGAAGAAGATGCAACCGCTAAAGCCGAATTAGATCGAACTACTCAGGCTGCTATTTGGGAAGTAGTGAACGGTACGGCAATCGCAATTCAAGATGCCAAACTAGTTTTAATTCCTACCGAAGCAGCAGACTTGAGTGAATTACGAGTTGCTCAGGAATGGATCGATCTTCGAGAATGGACGGCAGATTACTACTTGGCTGTAGAGGTAAACCTTGACGCTGGTTATCTTCGTGTTTGGGGTTATGCGACTCATCAACAGTTAAAAAACGGTAATTTTAGTCACGGCGATCGCACCTATAGCTTAAGCGAGGATGAATTAATCACTGATATCAATGCGTTGTGGGTTGCTAGAGAACTATGTCCTGATGAAATAACTCAAGCTGTTGTCGAACCAATTGCCGAACTCGCTACTGCTCAAGCAGAAAACTTGATTGAGCGTCTTGGTAGCCAATCTCAACTGTTGCCTAGATTAGCCGTTCCGTTTACTATTTGGGCGGCCTTAATTCAGAATCCAACCTGGTGTCGTCGTTTAGCTGCTACTCGTCGAGGCACACCGACAAAGACTCCTGTATTACAGTGGCTACAGCAGGGTATGGCTAACTTAACGGCAGAATTTGGCTGGAGACAAATTGAAATAACTCCTAGTGTTATCGGTGCAAGGGGCGTAACTACTGTTCCTGAAGCTATTGCTGTACCTGCTTTTGGTTTGGCTAAAAGGCTAAATATCGCTAATCAACCCTATGAATTAAAAATTTTGCCCTTAGAGGAGGTGAGATCGTGGCGGTTTGAATTATGTTGCCTTACTCCTGGCTGTATGATTCCTGCGGGTTTCAAATTAAGACTGCTTACAGAAGATTTACAGGCTTTTGAAGGTAATCAAGATATGGCAACTGAAGCAGTAGAACATCTTTGCATCGAAGTCGATCTAGAGCCAGGAGAAGCTTTAGTCTGGCAAATTGAACCAACCCCAGAGAACTATCAACAGGAAATTTTACAGTTTTAAAGAATCGGATTAGCATGAATTTATCTCCCTTTGGAAGAGGTAATACTTAGTAGTTAGTTGCCTTCAAACTAGAAGTTAAAAGCTAATAATTACTAACTATCACTTCAGGAATTTTGCCTCGCTTATTGGCTTGAGAATTAATTGCTCTGGCTGCATAGACCAGCTCAATTTTGTAATCTTTATAGAGATCGAGAATCAATGGAGTATTGGAGTTAGAAACCATAAATCGAACTCCTAAATCATCAAGGCGATCGCAAAGATCTCGTAGGCTCAACTGCATTTGAGCGTCGAAACCTTGGAGACTGTAGCCTGTAAAGTTAGACGTAGCGTTTAATGGTGCATAAGGAGGATCGAAATAGACAAAATCATCCTCACCAATTTTTGCCTCAACTTCCAGAAATGAGCCAGTAATAATCTCTGTGGATGCAAGTGCTTGGCTACAGGCTCTTAAATTAACCTCATCAACAATTTTAGGATTTTTATACTTTCCTATAGGAGTATTAAATTCACCCTTTGAGTTGACGCGATACAATCCATTAAAACAGGTTTTATTTAAATAGATTAATCGGCTAGCTCTTTGAACGTCAGACCATGATTTGTATTCATCTAACTGGCGATCGACGTTTCTGATTTGATAGTAATAATCTTTTTCGTAAATATGCTGATGAAGATCGGCAATTAGTTCTTCAATCTGATACTTGATTACTTTATAGGTATTAGTTAGTTCTTCATTAATATCAATTAGAGTAGATTGCTCTGGTGAGTAATGGAAAAATAATGCTCCACCACCCACAAATGGTTCAAAATATCTAGAAACGCGATCGGGAATTCGTGATGTTAATTCTGGCAGTAGTTGAGTTTTACCTCCAACCCATTTAACAAAAGGCTTTGTCATTTAGCATTTAACAGTTTTCGATCATTAAATGATAAATGTTCAATGTTCAATGTTCAATGATAAATGTTCAATGTTCAATGTTCAATGTTCAATGTTCAATGTTCAATGTTCAATGTTCAATGTTCAATGTTCAATGTTCAACTCACTCCATAACTCTAGTTGCAACTTTGGTTAACTAATAACTCTCAAAGTTTGCTAAGTTTTCTAAAGATACGTCAAATATTACTGATTAAGCATGACCTTAAGTAAAACTAAGTCGCCCAAGCATCCTCTAGCTAGATTGTTGCAATATAGCGGTAAGTATCGAGTAACTATGTGGCAGGCTACGATCTGTTCTATCCTCAACAAGCTCTTCGATCTTGCGCCTCCAGCAATTATCGGTGCTGCGGTAGATGTTGTGGTCAAAAAAGAAGACTCGGTTGTGGCAAGCTTGGGTATTACTGATATTTTTGGACAGCTATTAGTGTTGTCGATACTATCAGCAATCATTTGGGTATTGGAATCAGTATTTGAATATGCTTATACCAGACTATGGCGTAATTTAGCCCAAGATATGCAGCACGACATTCGTTTAGATGCTTATGGTCATGTTCAAGATTTAGAGTTGGCTTACTTTGAAGAACGTAGCACAGGAGCATTACTAGCAGTTCTCAATGATGATATTAACCAGCTAGAGAGATTTTTGGATGTTGGTGCAACCGAAATTATTCATGTACTCACCACGGTATTAGTAGTCGGCGGTTCGTTTTTTGTTTTGACCCCTGATATAGCTTGGATGGCAATTATTCCCATCCCCATTATTGTTTGGGGTTCAGTAGCGTTTCAAAAATGGCTAGCACCCAGATACGCCGAGGTGCGGGAAAGAGTAAGTACCCTCAATTCTAGATTAGCCAATAACCTCAGCGGAATTACCACCATCAAGAGCTTTACCACCGAAACTTATGAAATAGAGCGTTTGAGTAAAGACAGCCACGCCTACAGACAAAGTAATCAAAAAGCGATCGCCCTTTCCGCAGCCTTTATTCCCCTAATACGTCTGGTAATTCTGGTTGGCTTTACTGCTATCTTGCTTTATGGTGGCGTTCAAGCTGCATCGGGCGCATTAGCTGTAGGTACATACAGCGTTTTGGTATTTTTGACTCAAAGACTACTTTGGCCTCTGACTCGCTTAGGACAAACCTTCGATCTATATCAAAGAGCAATGGCTTCGATTACTCGCGTTATGGATTTATTGGATACTCCTATTGCCATTCATCCAGGAGATCACTCTTTACCACTAGCAACTATCAAGGGGGAAGTAAGCTTAAACAATATTACCTTTGCCTACAGCCAGAGACAGCCTGTAATTAAAAATCTCTCACTACATATTCCCGCAGGTCAAACTATAGCCATTGTGGGTGCAACTGGTTCGGGCAAAAGTACCCTCGTTAAACTACTCTTACGCCTATATGAAGTAACATCGGGCAAAATTACGCTGGATGGTCAGAATATTAAAGATATAGTGCTGTGGGATCTTCGTCGCGCCATTGGCTTAGTCAGCCAGGATGTCTTCTTATTCCACGGTACGGTTAGAGAAAACATTAGCTATGGTTCACCTGATGCCAGTATAGGTCTAATAGTTGAGGCTGCTAAAGTTGCCGAAGCAGATCGCTTTATTCGTGAACTACCTCAAGGCTATGACACCATAGTTGGGGAAAGGGGACAAAAACTTTCTGGAGGACAAAAACAACGAATTGCGATCGCCAGAGCTATTTTAAAAGATCCCCCAATCTTAATTTTGGACGAGGCAACATCGGCAGTAGACAACGAAACAGAAGCTGCTATTGCTCGTTCTCTAGAAAAAATTACTCAAAATAGAACTACGATTGCGATCGCTCACCGCCTCTCTACCATCAGACATTCAGACTGCATCTACGTGATGGATTATGGTCAATTAATTGAACAGGGAACTCACGAAGAACTATTAGCTTTGAGTGGCGTATATGCTGGTTTGTGGCACGTTCAGACAGGCTCTAGGCAAGGCAGACAATTGATTACTTAGTTGCTTCTGCTTAGTTTATCGTTCATTAAATGCGTCAAAAACCCCCAAAGAAGCAAATCACTGGGGGATATTATTTTGGCTAATAGAACCACTTGCTTTGATAACTTTATACCAATCAATACTTCTGATACTAGTTCTCAAAAATAGCTAAAGAGATAAAAAATTAAATTGTAGTAATGCGTCCAGATTAATTTGTTGGGTATTGAAAATTATTTTCAGCCCCCTAACCCACAAGTTTGGGGGAATCAGCCCAGCATTTTAGCCTAGACGTGGTACTACCAAGTCTCTTATTACTTCTGACTTCTGACTTATACCGATACTGGCTCTTTTGATTCTGATACAGCTTTTTCTCGCTTTTTCTGACGCTCGATTTCCAACTGTAAAGAAGGGTTTTCGGTAATCAAGCGCGCTCCTCTACCTAGGGTAATATAGTTCCACGCCCACTGAATCATAACTATTAGTTTGTTATCAAATTCGATCAGGTAGTAAATATGAGCAAATACCCAAATCAGCCAGGCAACAAAACCAGAGAAGCGGCCGAAATTGAGATCGGCAACTGCTTTGTTTTGTCCAATTACCGCCATGCTGCCAAAGTCTTTGTAGCTAAATGGCTCAACTGTTATACCGAGCGTTCTTTTAGCCAATAATTTAGCTACATACTCTCCTTGCTTCATCGCTACAGGAGCAACTCCAGGCAACGGATGCTCTCCTTGATGAGGAAAATTAGCTAAGTCTCCAATCACAAAAATATTAGAATGTTCTTTTAGGCTTAAATCTGGTTCTACAACTACTCTTCCAACCCGATCTAATTCTGCTCCTGTGCGCTCTGCTAGCACTTTACCCATAAAGGAGGCTCTAACCCCTGCTGCCCAAAGAATAGTGTGAGCATTAATAGTTTTAGTTTCATCTCCCTGACGGAAAGTTACGCAATTATCGGCAATGTTAGTTACTAATGTCTTAGTCTGGACATCGACACTCAGTTTCTCCAGAGACTTTTGTGCCTCTACTGAGCATTCTTCTGGATAAGGCGGCAAAATACGCTCCATGCCTTCAAACAACAATATTTTTGCTTGAGTTGTGTCAATATCGCGGAAGTCATCTTTGATTGATTGATGGGCAATTTCGGCGATCGCCCCTGCTAATTCTACTCCAGTAGGCCCACCACCCACAACTACAAAAGTTAATAGTGCTTCGCGCTTTTCGCGATCGCTTTCTTTTTCGGCTGCTTCAAACGCCATAAAGATTCGACGGCGCATTTCTAAAGCATCTTCTACGGTTTTTAAACCAGGTGCGTCATCCTGCCACTGATCGTTACCAAAATAGTGATGACTAACTCCAGTTGCTACAATCAAAGCATCATAGTCTAATGCCTCTCGTTCTTCCAAATAAACTTTCTTGGCTTCGGGATCGATATCTACAACCTTATCTAGCAACACCTGGGTGTTCTTATGTTTGCTTAAAACCACACGCAGAGGAGAAGCAATATCTGCCGGAGACAGCGTGCCAGTAGCTACTTGATACAGTAGGGGTTGAAACAAATGAAAATTACGTTTGTCGATTAACGTTACTCTTACAGGGGCGTTCTTTAGCGATTTAGCTGCATAAAGTCCGCCGAAACCACCACCAACGATAACTATATGAGGAAGGGCTGTCTGATTAGCTTGAGTGTTTTTCATAGTCAAATAAGGTTAAGTGTAGAAATATTGCTCTGAATAAATTTGCTTGATATAGAGAATTTCTAGGAGGTAAAAATATTTTCTAGAAATTATATACTAATATTAACTTCTGTAAATTGATGTCAACTAAATATCACCGATGAATTAAAAGTACATAAGTGTTTTATCTTGTCAATATTATATGTAGCTCTTATCTATCAATAGTGGTGTAGCAAGTAAAACAAAACTTTTAGGTACACTTTGAATAACCGTCGTAAGAGCGAGTAATCACTTCAAATCTTGACAAAAAACTTTTTTTCTTGAATTCAACTTCACATTTGACGGTCATAACAAGTTATCAAGACAAGTTATTGCACAAGAGATTTCCAAGATTTTGAGGCGAAATTTGAGCATCGGTGTGGCAATTGTGCGATCGCCTTGAAAACCGAATTAATAATTTCCAGCAATTTTGATAACTTTGACAACGTATTGATAGTTAATGTAGTCTACAATAGACTTAAACAATATTTTTGTTGTTTAAGTAGCCAAATTTCACATAGTTCTCTTCAGCGCATAGCTTGATTTATCTAGGTCTGAGAGTCTTTAAACCCATAGTCAAAAATTGTTTATTTAACAAACAATCAATGAGCGAAACAATCTTATCAGTACGCAATTTAACCGCCAACGTAGATGGTACACCTATCCTCAAGGGTGTAAATCTAGAGATCGAAGCTGGAGAAGTCCACGCTATTATGGGGCGTAACGGCTCAGGAAAGAGTACCCTAGCCAAAATTATTGCTGGCCACCCAGACTATGAAGTCACTGGAGGGGAGATTATTTATCAGGGTAAAAACATTATCGAGCAAGAACCTAATGAAAGGGCTAATGACGGTATATTTTTAGGTTTTCAGTATCCCTTAGCAATTCCTGGAGTCAGTAATTTAGACTTTATGCGAGTTGCTTACAACGCCAAGCGTAAACATCAAGGGCTAGAAGAAATCGATACCTTTGATTTTGAAGATTTGATTGAAGAGAAGCTAGAAGTAGTCAAAATGAAGTCAAGCTTTTTAGACAGAAGCCTCAACGAAGGTTTTTCTGGTGGTGAGAAAAAGCGTAACGAAATTCTCCAGATGGCATTGCTTGACCCTACTTTAACCATTTTAGATGAGATTGATTCAGGCTTAGATATTGATGCGCTGAGAATTGTTTCTGATGGCGTAAATCAACTAAAAACTGCTGACAAAGCTTATTTACTAATTACTCACTATCAACGCCTGCTAAACTATATCGAACCAGATTTTATCCACGTGATGCAGGAGGGCAAAATTATTACCAGTGGCGGTAAAGAACTTGCTTTAGAATTAGAATCTCGCGGTTATGACTTTTTGGATGATAAATCTGCGGCGGGGGTAGGAATATAATGGCGGTACAAATTCCTTTTGCAACTATTTCTAAGGTTCATCAAGATACTGTAGTAGAAGATATTTTCTTCACAGGTTTACTCCAGCAATGCCAGGTAAATAAATCAGAATTTCAATGGTTACAAGATATTCGTCAAGAGTCGAAAAGCTGGTTGTCTCAATTATCAGTGCCTACTCGCAAGGATGAAGACTGGCGTTTTATCGATCTATCGTCTCTGACAACAGCCAAATTTGTTACGGCTGAGAATGTTAAGGCGATCTGTGAATCGCTCCCTGAAGCAAAAGATAGCCGTTTAGTATTTGTCAACGGGTTTTATAGTCAACAACTGTCTGATTTATCTGGATTACCTCCAGAGGTTTTTGTCGGTAGCTTAAATAATTTACCTCCAGAATATAATGCAGCCGAATATTTTGCTCGACAGTCTGGAGCGGATGCTTTTACTGCTTTGAATACCGCAGGTGGTAGAGATATTGCGGTAGTTTGGGCAAATAAAAATGTAGTGATAGAAACTCCCATACAGCTAATTTTTATTGCTGATGGTGAATTAGAGACTAACTTTACTCAACCTCGCACCTTAGTAGTAGGAGAAACAGGATCTAGTATTTCTTTAGTAGAAGAATATATCGGTACAGGAAAATACTTTACCAACGCCGTTACCGAAGTCTTTGTCAAAAGTAACGCCAGAGTAAATCATACCCGCCTACAGCAGGAATCTGAAGCTAGCTATCATATTGGGAAAACCGCCATTTCTCAGGAGAGAGATAGTCACTATACTATTGGTGAGATTAATTTAGGGGCAAAGCTCTCGCGTCATAATCCTGAGGTATGGCAGCGGGGTGAGCAAACGGAAACTAATCTTAATGGTTTAACGGTAGCTACGCGAGAACAAACATCTGATACTCATAGTATTATCGCTCTGACTAAACCTCATGGCACGACGGATCAGCTGCATAAATGTATTGTAGGCGATCGCGCTCACGCAGTTTTTAACGGCAAGGTATTTGTCCCCAAAGAAGCCCAACTTACTAATGCGACTCAGTTAAATCGCAATTTATTACTTGCTCCCAAAGCTAGAGTAGATACTAAACCAGAACTACAGATCACTGCTGATAACGTTAAGTGCGCTCATGGGGCGACGGTAAGCCAGTTAGAAGCAGAAGAAATTTTTTATCTTCGCAGTCGTGGTTTGAGCGAAGCTGATGCCAACCAGCTATTAATCGATGCTTTTGCGGCTGAGATCATCGATCGCATTCCTCTAAAATCTTTGAGAACCAGAATTACCCAGACTATCGAGCAGAAAGTAAAGCATTAACGAGTAATCAATAATATGACTTTTACCCAATCAAAAACTTTAGGCGATCGCGTTAGAAGCGATTTTCCGATTCTACATCAAAAGGTTAACGATAATCCCTTAATTTACTTTGATAGTGCTGCTTCTTCTCAAAAACCTCAGGCGGTGCTAGATGTGCTGCAACATTATTACCAGAGAGATAATGCTAACGTTCACCGTGGCGCACATACTCTTAGTGGCAGGGCTACCGATGCTTATGAAGGCGCGAGGAATAAAGTGGCGCAGTTTATTAATGCTGCTTCGCGAGAGGAAATTATCTTTACTCGCAACGCTAGTGAAGCGATCAACCTGGTGGCATACAGCTGGGGTTTAGCTAACCTCAACCCAGGGGATGAAATCATTCTTTCGGTAATGGAACATCACAGCAACATTGTTCCTTGGCAGCTTATTGCACAAAAGACTGGTGCAGTAATTAAATATGTTGAACTAACTTCTACTGAAGAGTTTGATTTTGAACAGTACAAGTCTTTATTGTCTAACAAAACCAAGCTAGTATCTATCGTTCATGTTTCCAACACGCTTGGGGCAATTAACCCGGTGGCAGAGATTACGCAAGAAGCTCATCAATACGGTGCAAAAGTACTAATTGATGCTTGTCAGAGTGTTCCCCATATGCCGATTGATGTTCGGGCAATTGACTGTGATTGGTTAGTAGCTTCAGGACACAAAATGTGCGCGACTACAGGTATTGGCTTTCTTTACGGCAAAAAAGATATCTTGCTAGCAATGCCTCCTTTTATGGGTGGTGGCGAAATGATTGATGAAGTATTTCTCGATCATTCTACATACGGCGATTTACCCCATAAATTTGAAGCGGGGACACCTGCCATTGGTGAGGCGATCGCGCTTGGTGCAGCAGTAGATTATCTTAATAGTATTGGCATGGATAAGATTCATGACTATGAAGAAGAACTTACTGCCTACTTGTTTGAGCAACTAGAAACCATTCCTAACCTGAGAATTTACGGCAAAAAACCCACCTCAGATGGTAAAGGTAGAGCAGCATTAGCAGCCTTTAACGTGCCAGGAATCCATGCCAGCGATTTGGCCACTTTACTAGATCATGATGGTATTGCCATTCGTTCTGGTCATCATTGTACCCAACCCTTGCATCGTATATTTAATGCTTCTGGTAGTGCTAGAGCAAGTCTATATTTTTACAATACCCGCGAAGAAATTGATGCGTTTGTCGTAGCTTTGAAAAGTACGATTGAGTTTTTCCAGAGTATGAATGAATAAGTAAAGACGTAGGTAGTAGCTAATAAATAAAGCTAAAGCCTAATTATTAGTAATATGTAATAAAATTATCAGCCAAGAAATTTTTCTATTGACTTAGGAAGGAAATGAATAAGAGCAAATCATTATTAGAATATATAGATATAGTAAATGTCTATAAAGCTAAAAGCTAAAGACCAATTAATTTGCCTTTTCAACAGATAAATAAAATATACAACATGACTACAGCAGCTACAGCAACAACAGAACAGTTAAAAAGCGCGATCGCAGCTTATAAAGACAAGGTAGACTACTTAGAAATTCGCGTCGAGCAAAGCGAGTCTACAGGGCTTTCCTTTCGCGGTAAACAGTTAGACTCCGTAGATCGTAGTTTTTCTCTAGGAGGCGGAATTCGTGCCTGTTATAAAGGTGGCTGGAGTTTTGTTACCTTTAATGGCTTAAAAGAGCTTAACGAAAGAATTGAAGAGGCAATTTCTCAAGCGAAGCTAGTAGGCAAGGAAGAAACGCAACTAGCAACAGTTGAACCTATAGAAGATTATGTCCCAGAAGAGATTAAGCGCGATCCCCGTGAAGTTTCTCTACAGGATAAGCGTAAACTGTTAGAAGCTTATAATCAAATCTTGTTAGATTTCGATCCTCGCATCCAAACTACAATGGCAAGTATCGGCGATCGCTTTGCGACTAAAACTTTTATTAATTCTACTGGTAGCTGTATTGTTCAAGAAAGGTTAGATGTTAATGGACGCTTTGCGGCGATCGCCAAAGGTGAAGATGGTATAGTGCGTCAAGGTTTTGAGTCGGTTCATTCTCGTAATGACTTTAATGCTTTGGTCGGCATTGAAGATCGCGTTAAAGGCGCAGCCGAGCGAGCAGTCAGGCAATTAGAGGCAAAATCTGTCAAAGGTGGCCAGTATACGGTAGTTCTCGACCCTTACCTATCTGGTGTATTTATTCACGAAGCTTTTGGACATCTCTCAGAAGCCGATTTTGTTTATGAAAATCCTCAAATGCAAGAGTTGCTAACCTTAGGTAAGCCGATGGGAATCAAGCAGTTAAACGTAGTTGATGATGCTACTATGGAAAACCTGCCAGGATCGATGAAATATGATGATGAAGGTGTCCCAGGGCAGCGCAAGCATTTAATTAAAAACGGTGTTTTGAGCGAACGTCTGCACTCCCGCGAGACAGCAGGAAAGATGGCGGAAGCACCTACAGGTAATGCTAGAGCCATCCGCGCTAACTATCCTCCCATTGTGCGCATGACTAATACCGCTATTGAACCAGGAGACACTCCGTTAGAACAAATGTTTGAGGGAATTGAAGAAGGTGTCTATGCTGTCAGAATGCTCGGTGGACAAACCAATGGCGAAATGTTTACCTTCGCAGCAGCGGAGGGCTATATGATCCGTGATGGAAAAATTGCTGAACCAGTCAGCGATGTAACTTTATCAGGGAATGTGTTTCAAACGCTGCAAGATATAGATGCAATTAGTAGCGATACTCTATATACCAATGGGGGGTGTGGTAAAGGTGGGCAAATGCCATTGCCTGTAAGCGTTGGTGGTCCTCACATTCGGATTAGAAATGTCGTGGTTGGTGGAAGATAAATTGAATTAAAAAAGCTAAGAAAAGAAACACTTTGAGCAAGGAAGCCCGCGTCCTAAAGGACGACGCGAAGCGCGACACGAAGTTAGTCCGTGCATGATAAGCGGAGCAGCGCGGTCTTGGGCTTTGCCCAAGTATAGCGATATCCGAAGGTGTATCCTTTAGGACTGCTTCAAGAAGCTTCGAGACCGAAGGGCGGAGTGCGGTTTATCCGTGAATCCGCGATTGGCAAATGCTTACTTCATACCGCTTCGCGTCCTAAAGGATTCGCTAAAGGGTATATGCGTAGCGGTATCTTTTAGGACACCTTCGGATAAGCCCTTCGCGTTACACGAAGCTAGTCATGCACGGGCATATCGCCGAAGGGCGTTTACCCTCAAAGCTATAAGGGCAAGCATCGCATAGTTTGATGCAAGGGCGACGCGAAGGACGCGCCTCCAGGCGCTAATCCTTTAGGGCTAGTGTGACCGAAGGGCGGAGTGCGGTTTATGCGTGAATCCGCGATTGGCTTTAGTGCAAGTCTTGCTGTTGTACGTCATACATCAAATCATCAACGCGCTGAATCTCTACTGAATTATCAATAATCAACCTAAACTCGGGATAAGCTGAAAGGCTTGTGTTTTCGTTCTCTGCCAAACTGTTATTTTCCTGGAATTTTTAAGAAGCGATTAGCGATTAGCTTTCATAACCCTTAAATTGCCTTAACCCGAACTGAGGTTAATTAGTTTTCTTCAAATAGTTCTTCGCCCAAAAATTCTCTAATTTCTTTATCTCTCAACAGGCAGCTATCTTTTATCTGTTGACATGATTCACCTTCTGGAGACTCTGATAATACTACCGCAACCAAAGATTTACGCTCAGATTGAGACTGTCTAAGCTGCTTTACTTCTTGTTCTAAAGACTCGATGCGATCGACTAAAGTACGAATAACTGCTGCTTCTGAATCAGGTAAGTTGCCATGCTCTAATGGATCTACCTTAACTCCCGAACGGTATACTATTCTTCCAGGGATACCAACTACGGTGCAGTTAGAAGGCACATCTCGTAATACCACCGAACCTGCTCCAATACGCACATTGTTGCCAATTTGTATATTGCCCAAGACTTTTGCCCCACCGCCAATAACAACATTTTCTCCCAATGTCGGGTGACGTTTACCTGTTTCTTTTCCTGTTCCCCCTAAAGTAACTCCCTGATAAATTAAAGAGTAATCGCCGATGATCGCTGTTTCGCCGATAACTACCCCCATACCGTGGTCGATAAATACACCTTTACCAATTTGCGCTCCTGGATGAATTTCAATTCCTGTGAAGAAACGAGCCAGATGAGAAATTAAGCGGGGAAAGAAAGGAATGCCTACTTTAGATAACCAGTGAGCCAAGCGATGTAAGAAAAGAGCCTGTAAACCTGGATAACAAACTAAAACCTCAAGCCAGTTGCGGGCTGCGGGGTCGCGTTCAAAGATGATGCGAAAGTCAGCTACTAGTGAGGAAAGCATCAGTTATTATCCTTTATTGACTAATGTTTGATATCAACGAAACTATTTTATCTTTTTCATGGCATTTCTGAACTCTGTAATTTGGTGTAAAAACACACCATTTGTAATTAATGCTTTCTGGTGAATACTAATTGGCTCTATTGAGTTATTTTTTGATTTTCTCTAGACTTACAGCTATTAGCTTTTGGCGCGATCGCTTTTTTACGCCTTCGACTAAAACAGAAAACAGGTATTATATGTATTATGTATATTGATTTGGTAATAGCTGGCAGTTAGAGCAAAAAATGAAATTGCCGAAGCAAAATTTAATCACAATCCACGATTAATCATCACCAACTAAAAAATATTGATGATTTTGCTAGAGTGTTTTCAACACTTCTGCATTTTGAATTAGCCATTTTTCCCCCTGACGCACAAGCTGATAGCGGACTAATAAATTATCATCATAGGATTGAGCATTATCTAACTTTCCTGATTGATAATGTTTAGCGATTTCCTGAACTTCCGCTTCTACAGTTGCTTTGTTGCGATCGCTGGGATTAATCGTTGCCGAACGCATGATCAGATTATGCTGATACTCCCGATAAAAATTTCCTGCTTGATAAGCAGCAGCGCGATCGCGCCAGGTAGTCAACAATGGTTCTGCCAAAATATTATTTAACTGGTCAATTTGATGTTCTTTGCCAAAAGCTGCTGATTTGCTACTCAACCAGTTGTCAATCAGCTGCTGCGATTGTTCGGCAAAGGTTAATTTTGGTTGAGCTGCAACGGGTATGGTCTTTTTGGATGGTAACTCAATAGTGGGCTGATCGACGGCAATCATCAACTGTGCCTCGTTAGCCGTTTTAATGCTGGGAGAAAGAAACAGCTTCATAGCAATATATCCCAGCGTACCTACGCCAACAACTAAACTAATCACAAACAACCAGCCTTGCCAAATGGTAGCAGGACTGCGCTTGTTTTGACGCGAAACTCTGCGTTTTGCTGTTCCCTCCGCTTTTTGCATAACAGATGGCCCAACAGCTCTGGTTTGGGCTTGAGGTTGAAGTGGTAGCGAAAGAGACTTCTTGGCTGGAAAATTTTGCTTAGGAGTATTACGATTTGGTGGAACAGGACGATATCCTGGTTCGGACGTAGCTGGCGCAACTCGATGATTGCGCTCAATGGTTGCAGTTCCTATACTTGAAGGAGTGGTAGCCGCACCGACTAGCTCTGTTTGAGCTTGGGCAACGTGGTTTGATGACCTGACTCTAGCTGAGGCTGCTTTTTCGGCAGAAAAAAAATTTCGCCATAAAGCCCTAATTCTTCTGAGCGCAGTTTCAGACTGATTGCCACTTTCAACAATAGACTTTTGCTGTTTTGGAGTTTTAGCTATAGACGCTTTGGCTGTAGTAAATGTGGCTGGCGGGGCTAATTCTTCTAAATAGTCTTGCACTTGGCGATCGCCAAAATATTCTTTTAAAGTTAATTGAGTTGCTGCTAAATCGCTAAATTGAGCAATAACATCTTCCTGTAGCCATTTTTCGCCATAAAAACATAATCCTGGTAATAAATCTGAGCTACCCAAACAGTGTTGCTGAACCTGCTCTACTTTGCTGGTATCTTGAGCATTTTTTAGTTTATCAATCGCTTTTTCTGTGTGTCCCAATAGCAAAGCCGATATTGCCTGTTCCCAACCGACATCTTGTTGTTCACTCAAACTATCTAGTTTTCTTTGGGCGCGCAGAACTAGTTCTGGTTGTTTTAAGCTGAATCCTCGCCCCAAAAGCGCATAAACTGCTAAATAATTAGCGATCGCCGAATCGCTTTGATCTTCGCGATCAAATAGTTGCTGTTGTTCGGCTGAGGTTAAGTAGGTTCTTAGCTGTTGCACAAAACACAAGAACTGATCGAAACTTAAACCAGAGCGATCTGACCCTTTGCCTTCTATACCTTGACGTTGAAGCAGCATTTCTCGCAGCAATTTAAAACCTTTGGCTCTTTCAGCAGACTGAGCAGAATTTTGAGAAATTAATTCTAAAACTCGATAAGGACGTAGTTTGTATAAATCTAGCTGCAATTCTTCTTTTAAATGAGCAAATAAATTTTCTTGGTTAAGTATGTCTATCCCCATTTGACCAGAAACAGCAGCATTTTCATATTCTCCTCGATGCCATTGTTCGCGACCTAATTCTAGATAAGCTAAAGCTAAAGAAAGAATTAGATCCTCTTTGGTAGTATCAATCGAGACTTCATCCTGCTCTTGCGATCGCAAATCGAATTGTTGGTTATTAAAATAATCAATTCCGATCTTGAGAACTAGCTCGTATTCACCCAGTTCATGTAAGATTAACAATCCTCCTATCAATTGATTTGAGGGGATTTCAATTGTCGGATTTGCTAGAGGAATTGTGGCAACGTCTTCAACAACTTCAACAATTTCTGAGTCGGCTGCTTTCACTGCTTCTTCTTGTGGCTCAGAAATTGACCAAGACTGTATATTGAGCAAAAATTGAGCATCATAGGTTGCTCTTTGCCCTAAGTCCGACAAAACTTGATAGGAATGTTGAATTAATTCTTGACGAGCTAAAATTGCTGGTTCACTATATTCACGGCGGGGCTGTTGCAGGAGACGATCGCGATAAGCTTGCTCTAATTGCTCTGGAGTAGCTTTGACAGGTACGCTCAGTATACGGTAATAGTCGAGGGGGATTCGCACGATGATAAGTTCCTCTGGACGGCTTTAACGTCCTGGTAAGTGACAAGTTAGTGAAAGAATAAGTAATAGCCAAACTGTTGTAGCTTTTCTAGCAACTCGAACAGTTTGGCAAGCTTGATAAATCTGATGTTTTTGCTTTTTGCCAGCATTCTAACTCAGTTTTAGCAAACTGTATAAAATATTCAAATTGAGTTGAAAAAAAGATGACTAACCGTAAACTTTGTTAAAAAATTATGAACCAAAATCAACCAAAGATAATTGTGATTGATGATGATCCGACTGGATCTCAGACGGTACATGGTTGTTTGCTATTAATGCAGTGGGATGTGGCAACTTTAACTACAGGCTTACTCGATAGCGTGCCGATTTTTTTCATCCTCAGTAATACCAGGGCAATGAGTCCTGATGAAGCAGCAGCAATTACTCAAGAAATCTGTCACAATCTAAAAATTGCGATCGCCGAGATAGGCATCAAAAACTTTTTAATAGTTAGTCGTTCCGACTCCACATTACGGGGACACTATCCCATTGAAACTGATGTAATTGCTGAAGAGCTAGGTGGTTTTGATGCTCATTTTTTGACTCCTGCTTTTTTTGAAGGAGGCAGAATTACCGTCGATCACACTCATTATCTCTTAATTGATGGAGTAAAAACTCCTGTCGCCGAAACAGAGTTTGCTCGTGACTCGGTGTTTGGCTATAGTCATAGCTGTCTTCCTGACTACGTTGCCGAAAAAACTCAGGGCAAGATTCCTAGTTCCCAGGTGGTTAAATTTAACCTGTCTGATATTCGCAGTGGTCAAATTTACCAACGCCTATTACAGTTAACGAACAATCAATGTGTGGTTGTGGATGGAGAAACTCAAGCAGATTTTGATTTATTCGCTCAAGCAGTTTTACAGGCTACAGGCGAAGGTAAACGTTTTTTGTTTCGTTCTGCCGCTAGTTTACTAAGTTCTTTAGCACAGTTAGGACAACAGCCAACACCAGCAGAAAAGATGGCGCGCTATCGACCAACAAACAACCCTGGGATAGTTTTAGTAGGTTCTCATGTACAGAAAACCACACAACAGCTAAGCCAACTGTTGCAACAAGATCGGGTAGCTGGAATTGAGATTGATGTAGTGCGTTTGCGCGATCGCCCTCAGGATCGAAATACGATTCTTCAAGAAACTTTAGATACAGTGAACCAGATATTTGCTCAGGAAAAAACTCCCGTTATTTATACCAGCCGTCAAGAATTAAGCTTTGTTAATATTCAACAGCGTTTAGAATTTGGCACAATTGTTTCTGCACTTCTCATGGATGTAGTTCGTGGTTTGCCAAAGTCAATCGGGTTTTTGATTAGTAAAGGTGGAATTACTTCTAATGACGTACTCAGTGTCGGTTTAAACCTAACGCTAGTTAGACTTTTAGGACAAATTTTACCAGGATGTTCCGTGGTTCGTACCGAGGCGACTCATCCCCAATTTCCCAACTTACCAGTAGTTTTATTTCCAGGCAATGTAGGCGATCGAGATAGTTTAGTTGCTGCTTGGCATCGCTTAAGAAACTTGTAATCTTTCATCAAGAGAAATTTACGTTAATATGTGAAGCGTGAAAACAGAACTACCTAAAAAGTAGATATACGTAGATATACGGATGATCGGGATTGTTGCATGACTTTCGAGCCTACTATCTCTCTGGATAAAATTGACGATCTACCTGATTCGTCTCCTCTAGTTAGTCGCTATTCGCAAATTTACCTAAAAAACGACGGTGAACAGATCCTACTGATTCTGCCGACTCAAGCCGAAATAAATTCTGATTTACCTTGGTCAGAAACTTGGCAAGAACTAAAACATCTGTTAAAAACCAAGGAGCAGTCTTGGCAGATAGGAACAAATGTGTGCTTAGTTGCTAAAGATCGGCTGCTTGACTCTAGACAACTACAAACCATTGCCGAAACTCTTAATGATGTCAAACTTTCTCTGTCAACAGTTAGTACTAATCGAAGGCAGACGGCGGTAGCTGCTGCTACTAGCGGTTACTCTGTACAGCAGAAAATTTCTGCCCAACCGTTAGTAGAGAATCAGACTGATTTAAAAGATGTTATCTCTCCCACCCTGGCAGAGCCACTATATTTACAAAGTACAGTTCGCTCTGGAGTCGAAATACGTCATCCTGGAACAATTGTGATCTTTGGTGACTTAAATCCTGGCGGAAAAGCGATCGCAGCGGGGGATATTTTAGTCTGGGGTCGCTTGCGGGGTATTGCCCACGCAGGAGCGCAAGGAAACCATCAATGTCGAATTACGGCGTTGCAAATGGAATTTACTCAACTGCGGATTGCCGATGCTGTTGCTCGAGCGCCTAAATTAAGACCTAGATGCTTATCACCAGAATTGGCTTTCATCACTATAGATGGAATTCGTTTAGCTAATACCTCAGGGTTCGCTAAACGCTATATTTTTTCATCATCAAAAAAGGCATGGGTTGAAAAAAACCAAGCAAAATAACTACAGCTACACAAATCGTAAGCAAGTAATATGAGTCGTATAATTGTTGTTACTTCTGGTAAAGGAGGAGTTGGTAAAACCACAACTACCTCCAACTTGGGAGCTGCACTGGCCAAACATAATCGTTCTGTAGCTCTCATTGACGCTGATTTTGGATTAAGAAATCTAGACTTGTTGCTGGGACTGGAAGAGCGTGTAGTCTATACTGCCATAGACGTACTGGCTGGAGAATGCCGCTTAGCACAGGCTTTGGTTAAGGATAAACGCCTTAAAGGTTTAGTGTTGCTTCCAGCAGCGCAAAATCGCAATAAAGAATCGGTTCAGCCAGAGCAAATGAAAAAACTAGCTACTGCTTTGGCTAAAGGTTATGATTACATTCTCATTGATTGCCCAGCAGGTATTGAACTAGGTTTTCGCAACGCTATTTCTGCTGCCGAAGAAGCTTTAATCGTCACAACTCCTGAAGTTGCTGCGGTACGAGATGCTGACCGCGTTATTGGCTTACTAGAAGCAGAAGGTGTTAATAAAATCAGCCTTATTGTCAATCGAGTCAAACCTTTGATGATTGAGGAAAACAAAATGATGAGTGTAGAAGACGTGTTGGAATTATTGGGCGTACCTTTAATCGGCGTTGTTCCTGATGATGAAAAAGTAATTGTAGCTACCAACAGAGGAGAACCCTTAGTTTTGGGAGATGTTGAATCTGTTCCTGCAAAGGCATATTCAAACATCGCTCGGCGGTTAGAAGGAGAAAAGGTACCATTCCTTGACTTGATGGCAAATCAGGGAAACCTTTTGTCTCGTCTACGTCGAATGTTTGGTGGTTAGTTAGAAATTACTCTGTAAGCTCACAGAGCTAAATCTGACTATCTAACTATTGGTCAATAAACAAGACATTGGTTTGAGACAAGGTTAAACACTTTTGTGGATCAATACCATTGATTATGTTCGTTTTTCCCTATGCAAACCGTGTTAAACATGATTAAAAGGTTTCTGGAAATGCTTTTTCCCTGGAATAATAACGCTAACAGTCGAAATCACGCTAAAAGCCGTTTAAAACTGATTATTGCTCACGATCGCGCCAGCATTAATCCAGACATAATGGAGGCAATGCGTGAAGAAATTTTAGATGTAGTCGCTCGCTATGTTGAGGTAGATCGAGAAGAAATGGAATTTTCTCTTTCTAACGATCAGCGTATGACTTCCTTGACTGCCAACCTGCCAATTCGTCAAATTAAACGCATGAACGATCTCAAAGAACAAGTTAAGAAAGAGACTTCTGTTGACTTGCAAAAAATCGAGTTAGTTGAAATAGATCGAGAGGCTGAAGCCAATGCTCAATCAAAATAACTAGTTTTTACGGTAAATCTGTGTCTAACTCAATAGACATCTTAGTCTAACTTTTAGTGTCAATATCTATTAAAGTAGCTAGTAATTTTGAAGTTAAGTTAGTTAGATGCGACAACAAAAATACGCGATTGTGATGAATGATTAACGCTTAGATTATTGTTAGTTTGTAGTATCAGTCTATTTGATGTTTGAAACAAATGCTTGCTTAACCTAGATGAATGCTGTCTAAATTTGATTCACTGAGTATATTTCTGGACAAGACAAACTAAAAAATTTTTGTTAAACAGAAGTATATTCTGGTTAACGGTACTCCGCTTTCGGCGGTGACAAATGTGTAATCAAAAGTCTGTAATCAAAAGGCAAATTTACTTCGTCTTTTTATTCACCAAAAGTTATTCTTTGGGCTTATCGGGCGAAGATTTTTTTGCTTTATATTTTTCAAAATTAATTTTTATTAGTTTTGAAAATTAGGTTGCTCTGGTAGATTATTTTTATAGTCTGAAGGTTTTCTTTCGGGTAAAGGTATATTGCGCAAGCGATCGCGCAACGACGGTTCAGGCGCAGGGGCGGGTATTGGTTTTGGTTGAGGATTTGCTTCTGGTTGCGGTTTAGGCGCAGGTTTAGTTTTTGGTTGTGGTGGAGCTACTTTTGACTCTGGTTTGGGATTATTTGCAGGTTTAGGTTCTGGTGATTTGGGTTTAGCTTCTGGCTTTTCTTCCGTTCTAATTGATGGCAAGGTCAAAGATGGACAAATCTCTGCATCATATTCATAATTAACCTTCACCTGATAGGGTTTAGGCTTTTTCGTCTTATTAGCAAAAATGCGATCGCTAAGATCTTTACTTCCTTGTTGATTGAAAACCGAATATTCTGCTCCTTTAATTAAATCAATTGCCGCGACTGCACCCTGAGTATTTACAACCACACCAAATACGCTGCTTCCTTTGAGTCTTTTGATACAGGCATCTCTAGGATAAATACCTTTAATTTCAATCTTATCTGGTTCAATATCTTCTACTTTAGCTAACCAAGCAATATAGTTTCTTCTGGCATCCTCATCAGTAGTACCAGCATTTGTCTTAGTTAAGCTTTGTCTTAAATTGCTAATGCGCTCTTGAGATTCTACAGCTTTTTTGGTGGCAATTTGCTCAGGAGTTGGCTTTGGTTGCTCAACTTCAGGCTTAGTTACAGGTAATTGTGGCTTCTGTTCTGGTTTTATGGTTGCTTGTGGAGATCGATCTGTTTGAGGAGATTTTTGTGGGAACGTAGGTAAATTATTAGGTGGGGCGGGAATTTTACCCGTATTTGGCGGCAATTTAATCGGTTTTACCTTAAAGTCCGAAGGATCAATTGCTGGAGGTTGAGGTAAATTGGATAAATCTCCGACTGGAGGGCGGGTAATATCGGTTGTGGGTGGCAAGCTAGAAAAATCGAATATAGGTGGTGGCGGAATTGTCAGTGGAGGAAGATTGTTGGAGTTGCCTATGCCAGGAATTAAGTTTGGTGGAATGGCAAAAGGTGCAGCAGGATCGCTGCTATTTGCACCAGGAAGATTATTGGGATCTGATCTGGCTGGATCGTTTAATTGAGGAGATAGATCTGGTAAACGAGACTGTTGTTCTCGATTGAGTTCAATAACCGAAACTTCTCTTTTGCCAGAATCGTTGTTGAATTTTATCGTTGGTAAACCAAACTTTAAGACTAATAAATGAAGCGCGATCGACAGCAACAAACATAGCTGTGCTGGGTTAACTAGTTTACTAGATTGATGGTCTAATTTTGACTGGTAGGACATAACCCGCAACTATAAAATTAAAATATAAAAATTTAGTTATCTAATTTAGAGAATAATTTAAACAAAATAGATAATCATCAATCTAGGTTATGCCTAATTAGTCAAGATGACAATCTATTTTCTATTAGATAGATTTGCATTTTAAACGATCGAGCATTAGATTATAAAAGACGCAACAAATAGCTTAATTTCTAATTTGCACAGGCATTACTAGATAGGTCATTTTTAATCCTCCCAAAGGACTAAAAATAACTGGTTGATTCCATTCATTCAACTGCATTTTTATTTCCGTTGTCGAAAGCGCCTTTAATCCGTCCATTAGGTATTTGATGTTAAAAGCAATTTCGATGTCTTCTCCGATAATTTCGGCTGGCAAAGACTGTTTGGCATTACCCACGTCTTGAGCATCTGCCGAGACAACTAGTTCGGCGCGAGCGTTATTAATGCTAAATTTCACTAAGTTGTTTTTCTGTGCCAATACCGCTACTAGCTCTAGACTGCTCAAGAGACGCTTACGGTTTAAAATAATTTCGCGAGCAAAGTTTTGTGGAATCAGTTGTGCATAAGTAGGATAGTCTCCTAATATTTTTGTACTAGTTAATAGGCGATCGCCCAATTCAAACACGATCACCTGTTCATCGAAACTAACTTTAACCAAATCGGTAGTCTGAGCATCACCTACAATTCTTTCTAGCTCTCGCAATGCTTTGGCAGGTATGGTTACGGCGATTTTTGGTAACTCTATAGTAGATTCTGCGTTTTCAGGATTGAGATCTGTGGCTACAACTGCCAAGCGATGACTATCAGTGGCGGCGAATTCCAAAATATCGCCCAAATTACCTTGTCCCAAGCCTTGGCTTTTTAAATGAACTCCTGTAAGCACTTGTTTGGATAGTTCGGTCGAAGCAGCAAATAAACATCCTCCCAAACCTTTATTTAGGACAGCTATAGGTAGTTCAATAGTTTGTTTCGCTTCAATTGTTGGCAAATTAGGAAACTCGGCTGCGTCTATTCCTGTTAGTTGAAATTGACCTGAAGTTGAGCTGATTGTCGTCATAAAACCATCCTCAGCAACGTCTAGAGTAATTTCTATCTCTGGTAAACGAGTGACAATATCGTTTAATAATTTGGCGGGAAGCGTGATGTCACCGCCTTCAACAACCTCAGCATTAAAACTAGTCTTGATACCCAAACTACCATCAAAGGCAATCAGGCTAACTTTCTGAGTAGTCTCGCTAGCTTTGATTAAAACGTTGCCCAATACCGCAGGTTCTGGACGAGAGGGAACAGCACGATTAACCAGAACCAGATTATTTTTCAGATCGTATGAAGCGCAAACAATTTTCATCTCAGAATCGGAATCTAGGGATATTGCCAAACAATTGTACTATGTTTAGCTCCAAGCTATAAGCTATCAAAATTAAGCTTTCAATAATTCTCGTCAAACAATACACTGACGATAATGTTGAGTATATTTTAAAAGTCTAATTATGCTGTGGTATGGCACTCGAAGCAAAGGTTAAGACACGTCGATCAAAAGCTAATAGCAAATAGCTAATAGCTAATAGCATATTTGCTCATTTTATAACTAACGTCCTAATCTATAGTTCACTTGCTGTAACTAGTTTTTAATTTCTAGTTATCGACTATAATAAACGCTTAATTTAGTCGATAAATTGAGAAAATCAAAAGATTTTGTGGATAAGCTGTGGATAACTTAAGATTTTCTGTTTCATCCTGTGGAAAAAAATTCTGCGATAGTTAAATTAGTTTAGGTTTTAAACTTTTGTCGGCTAACAAAGTTAATCCGATCGCTTAACAAAGATATGGTCTGATTCAAGGCGCGATCTTTTCTGAGCAGTTTAGCAATTTTGTCACAACTATACATGACGGATGTATGATCTTTCCCACCAAACTTTTCGCCAATACGAGGTAAGCTTAGGTCTGTATGTTGTCGCATTAGGTACATAGCGATATGTCTGGCATTGCTAATCTCGCGACGACGAGAGCTACTTTTTAAATCATGGGTAGAGACATTTAAAATCTCGGCTGATACTTCCAGAATAGTTTCTGGAGAGGCAGTAATTTGTTCTACTTTAGGATTGAGTGCCGCTGCGATATTTTCGACCGTCATCGATAAGCCAGACAGAGAAATATAGGCGATCGCCCTAATTAATGCTCCTTCTAATTCTCGGATATTGGAGGTATATTGACTAGCGATATAGGCGATCGCTTCTTTCGGTAAACGAACATTTTCATATTCTGCCTTCTTTTGTAAAATTGCCATGCGGGTTTCCAAATCGGGAACTTGGACATCCGCAATCAAGCCCATCGAGAATCTAGAACTCAAGCGTTCCTGTAGTTTAGGGATTTGCTGTGGAGGGCGATCGCTTGCTAGAACTACCTGTCTTCCTGCCTCATGAAGCGTATTAAAGGTGTGAAAAAATTCTTCTTGGGTATACTCTTTGCCTTCAATAAAGTGAATATCGTCTACTAGTAAAATATCGGCAGTGCGATAATGTTCGCGAAAAGTCTGAATACTATCATTACGAATTGCCGCAATTAAGTCGTTAGTGAATTGTTCAGTCGAAACATAAAAAACCCGCGCCTCAGGATTAATTTCTAGATGATAATGCCCAATTGCCTGCATTAAATGCGTTTTACCTAGTCCAACACCTCCACAGAGAAACAGAGGATTAAAATCTCGTCCAGGAGACTCGGCAACAGCCAAAGAAGCAGCGTGTACCATGCGATTTGTCGGACCAACAACAAAGCTATAAAAAGTATATTTAGGATTTAATTTATTCGGTTTAAGAGAATTTTTAGCAGCAGATGAAGATTCCTGCTGGAGTTGAGCAAAATTGGTTGGTTCGGTTAAAAAATCGAGGTCTGCACCTTGTTGAGATTTGAGACGAATTTCTAGAGGCTTGCCGATAACTTCTGCTACTGCGTCACAAATAATGCCGACATAGTGCTTTTGTAGATGGCTTGTTACAAAAGCGTTAGGAGTTACAATAGTTATACTGTGGACATTAAAATCTTCGACAGTAGTATTTTGAATCCAAGTTTCAAAGGTAGGGCGACTTAGCCGTTCTTCGAGAAGTTCTAGAACTCTTTGCCATAATTGTTCTGCGGAAATTGTCACTCTTTTTAGATAATTAGTAAAGGTGATTTGAAATCAAGACAGGTTGCTTCTGAAGCAGCTTGTACAATTAGTTCTCTTGTAAAATTTTATCAGTTGAGTTGTATTGGGATCGGTAATATTTACTATCTATTTCCAATCGTTAAAACTTTTTTGCAAGACAAAATACTCTTCAAGTAAACCTTACTAATTAATTTAATAGCTGATGAACATGAATAAACTTCCAGCGATCGCTCAAATAGGCCAACCAATTCTCAGAAGCCAGGCTAAACCCGTAAATAAAATTTTAGACCCTTCCATCATAGAGCTAATTGACTTATTAACCGCTACCGCGATCGCCAATTCGGGCGTGGGAATTGCCGCGCCACAAATTTCTCAGCCTTATCGACTGTTTATCATTGCTTCTCATCCCAGCGATCGCTATCCTCATGCGCCAACTATGCCACCGACTGCAATGATTAACCCGCAAATCTTGTCTCATGGTGAAAAAGTAGTCAAAGATTGGGAAGGATGCTTAAGCGTACCTAACGTTAGAGGTTTAGTGCCTAGATATCAAGAAATTGAGGTTGAATACACAACTAAGCAAGGAGAAATAAATCAGGAAATCCTCACCGATTTTGTGGCGCGTATTTTCCAGCATGAATTAGATCATCTTAACGGTATTGTATTTACAGATCGAGTCACAGATCCAGCCGACTTGTATACCGAAGCCGAATATCGTCAGCTTAGATCTTTGAATTAGAAACCAATAAATTTATGATTATTAATATTAAAGTCACTCGTTCTTCTCCTCTTCAAGACAAGGCTTGCGAGTGTCTCCATTGTACAGTCGTCAAGCATCAAAGCAATTATTTAGATAAAATAAGGCGATTTAAGTCTCAATTTTCATAAAAGTGCTAAAATTCTAAGTGGGGAATCAACAGATTAAAGATTAAGTTTGTATCCAGTATCTAATGGTCTTTTCCGTAAAGTATTGAGCTATTTCTTTCCAATAATTCTGTTTCTCTGGACACAACACTCATTGAGAATACATTCAGAATATGTCAATTTACGTAGGCAATTTATCTTACGAAGTTAGTCAAGAAGATTTAAGTGAAGTCTTCAACGAATATGGAACTGTTAAACGAATTCATATTCCTAGCGATCGCGAAACAGGTCGTCCAAGAGGATTTGCTTTTGTCGAAATGGAATCTGAAGCCAACGAAGATAAAGCTATTGAAGCTTTAGACGGTGCCGAATGGATGGATCGCCAGCTAAAAGTTAATAAAGCCAAACCGCGCGAAAACCGAAGTGGCGGTCGAAACAACCGTTTCTAAGCAAACCGATTGAACAGCGATTAAAAACCAATTAAATTAAACAGTCAACGCTTCTAGGAATTGAGTGACATATAGGTCTATACTCTTTCTTTAGAGGCGTTTTGTTATCTAATGTAGATGTAATTTAACGTTTTGTAAATTGGTAAAAAATCAAGGAATACTTTATAACTTTTAACTACAGTATTAGGCTACTAATTATCAATTACGGCAATACATTCAATCTCAACTAATACGTCTTTGGGTAAACGCGAAACCTCAACACAGGCGCGGGCGGGAGCAGTAGCTTCGGCAAAATACTGAGCATATACTTGATTCATGGAGCCAAAGTGGGCTAAATCCGTCATAAAAACGCTAGTTTTGACTACATTATCCCAAGTTGCTCCTGCTTCAGTCAAAATTGCCTCAATATTAGCCATTACTTGCTGAGTTTGTGCGGTGATATCTCCTTCACCAATAATTTTTCCCGACTGGGGATCTAGAGGAACTTGTCCTGCGACAAACAGCATCTGACCACAAGTAGCGATCGCCTGATTATAAGGACCAACTGGGGCGGGTGCTCGATCGGTACGAATAACTTTTTTAAACATGGGAACTAAAAATTAATCCTAATATTAACAACAACGAACTAGAAAGATATAAATTAACGGCAAGAAACTTGCTATTACTAACTTTGTGAGGAACAGCATGATTTTGGTTGACGTGGTGAACCAACTGATAGGCAAAGGGCAAACTACCAAAACCGAGCAAACTAAAAAGAGGCAATGTACCAGTAGCGAGCAAAATTAGCGTTAAGATATAAATACTAGCGGTAGCAGCTGTTAATACCTTCGCACCTTTAGCCGTTCCTAAACGCACAATTGGCGATCGCTTTCCTGCTGCCAAGTCGTCTTCGACCTGATGAAAATGAGAACAAAATAAAATAATTGAGGTAGTAATACCAACAATGCTAGAAATCGCTAAATTATCTGCCGAAAATGTTTGAGTCTGAGCATAGTAGGCAGCAGAAACTGCACCAGGACCAAAGGTAAAGAAACAAATTATTTCTCCCAAACCTAAGTAGCCTAAGCGAAACGGCGGGCCTTGATAGGTATAGCCCAAGAAGCAGCATAGCAATACTAGTGCTAATACCGTTAAATCCTGTTGCCACCAAGACAGGGCTAAAATTCCCCCAATTCCGATACCAAGACAAAGATTAGCTACCCAAAACACTAAAGGTTTATTTCCTGTTAGGTTAACTACCGAATGCGCTTTATTAATGTCAATACCTGTTTCTGAATCAAAAACATCATTGCTCAGGTTTAACCAGGCAATAATCAAAATTGCCGCTCCTAAGAAGGTAAAAAAGAACTGGGGATTAAAAAGATGAGTTTTAGCAAAAGCAACTGCCGTACCCACGGCAATAGGCGCGATCGCTACACTATATATTGGCGGTTTAATTGCAGCTAGCCACAGCCGATGGTTTTTTTGGCTTATTTGCTTGGTAGTCATATGTGCAGTGTACTAGCGGGAATGATAGCTGTTCCACTTTGAAAGGCAACATTTAGTACCCTATCAGTTATCGTTACTGCTGTTTACCAAGTTTCATGAAAGTTAAAGTTTTGCCATAACTACTCTAGCTTGAGCTAATTTATAAAAACGAACTGTTGCCCTTAGTTGTCTTTAGCTAGGACTATTGCAGACAGTAGCCTATAATAAAAATCATAAAAATTGCCCTATTTAGTGGCTGTTTAATTATCAATGGTCAGTTTAATATCTTATTCTAGTTTTGCCGCCTAAACTTTTTGGGTAATGACACAATCTACCAGCTCTATGTCTTTTGCAACTCAATCTAGTAATTTTATTTTAAAAAATAATATCGATACAAAACTCAACAATTTTTGGCAGAATAAAGAACTGAATTTTGCCATTACCAAAGATACAGATATTATTAGTGTTTCTTGTCAAATTCCCAATGTCGATCCTCTTGCCTGCCTCCAAAAATTTAGCCATAGTCATTCGTTACATTTTTATTGGGAAAACTGTAGCAAGCAAGAAGCAGTATCAGCTTGGGGGATTACTCGCAGCGATTATCCCCAGAATAATTCCAGGTTTAGTTCGGCACAAAACTTTATCCAAGATTGTTTTCAACAAATTATTAGAGCGGGGGCGAGCGGTCTATCAATTGGAAAACCGAGCGTGTTTTGTAGCTTTACTTTTTTTGCCGATAATCAGGAGCCTGAGCCTTTTAAATCTGGAACTTTATTTTTACCTCGATTTCAGATAGTTAAAAAACATAAAAATTGCTGTCTAATTGTTAATTTTCCTTTAGAAAAAGGGGAAGATAAAAAATATTTGGTAAAACAGATCAAGCAAAAAGTAGATAGTATTCCTTGGTCTACATTAGGACAACTAAACCTAGAGCGAAAAAATAATTTGTTGTCAACAAATCGCGCTCGCTCACAAGACCCAGATTACTTTAAATCGGTTGTTGCTTCTGCTCTGGAGTCAATTGCTGCTGGTGAATTAAGCAAAATTGTTATTGCCCACACTACTGAAATCCAGTCTAAAGTTCCGTTTAAAATTATTGAATCTTTAGCTAATTTAAGAGGACTTCACCCAGATTGCTATATATTTTCTACGGGTAATGGTGCGGGACAAAACTTTATTGGAGCAAGTCCAGAACGTTTGTTGAGCGTTCAAAACCAACAGCTGGTAACGGATGCTCTAGCAGGATCTGCTCCTAGAGGCACGAATAATGCCGAAGATTTGCACTTGGCTAATTTATTGCTCAAAAATAGAAAAGAAAAGCGAGAGCATCAAGCCGTTCGTGACTTCATAATTGAGCGTCTGCGAGGTATCGGTCTAAAACCCCAGCAGCTGCCTTTACAACTGCTCAAGCTATCAAATATTCAACATCTGTGGACACCAATCTATGCTCACCTCCCCGCAGATATTGAGCCGTTAGAGATTGTAGCATTGCTCCATCCAACTCCTGCGGTAGCTGGTGTATCTACCGAAATTGCCTGTGAAAAGATCCGTTACTATGAAAAATCTGCTCGCTCTCTCTACGCAGCACCTCTAGGATGGGTAGACTACGAAGGAAATTGCGAATTTATTGTCGGTATTCGTTCGGCGCTAATTGATGGCGATCGCGCTATGCTATATGCTGGGGCAGGTATAGTTTCTGGTTCTAATCCTGACAAAGAATTTGATGAGGTGCAGCTAAAATTGCAGTCTTTGTTAAAAGCATTAGTGTAACTATATTTAACGATTACTGACGGCTCATATCAGATATAAACAAGAATGCGACAGATTCTGTAAGGGCAAACGCCGTTTGCCCCTACCCAAAACATCAAATGATCGATTTTCGTAATGTAAATACGCTGTGGGCATCGATATTAACCGAGACGTTGTATCGTTGTGGCATTACCACTGCTGTAGTTTGTCCAGGCTCACGTTCAACTCCTTTAGCAATTGCCTTTGCCAGTCATCAAGGAATTATCGCTATTCCAATTTTAGATGAGCGTTCGGCAGCCTTTTTTGCCCTTGGTAGAGCTAAAAAAACTGGTTTACCTACAGCGTTAGTTTGTACCTCTGGAACAGCTGGAGCCAATTTTTATCCCGCGGTAATCGAAGCCAAAGAAAGCGGTGTTCCTTTAATTATTTTGACGGCAGATCGCCCTCCAGAACTACGTAACTGTCATGCAGGACAAGCGATCGATCAGGTAAAGCTATACGGTAATCTTCCTAACTGGCAGTGTGAACTAGCATTGCCTGAAGCGACTAGCACCATGCTGCGCTATCTGCGACAAACCATGATTCAAGCATGGCAACAGTCTTTATTTCCCACTCCTGGAGTCGTACATCTTAATATTCCTTTACGCGAACCATTAATACCTATTGAACAATCATTAGCAATCAAAAATCAATTTTCAATTGAGGATTTCTTTTCGGCGGTTGCTAGTATACCAGTAAAGTATCCGAACGCTTCTTGTTCTTTACCCTGGAATAGTTGGCAAGGTAAGTCAGGCATTATTATTGCTGGTTTAGCCCAACCTCAAGATCCCCAAGCTTATTGTCAGGCGATCGCGCTTTTAGCTCAACACCTCTCTTTTCCTGTCTTAGCCGAAGCCTTATCTCCTCTGAGAAATTACGCACGACTTAATCCTTATTTGATTTCAACTTATGATTCAATTTTGCGTCAGTCACAAGCACACAAACTAATTCCCGAAGTGGTGATTCAAATTGGCGAACTACCCACCAGCAAGCAGCTAAGAACTTGGTTAGATAAACTGGGGATCGAGCGTTGGGTTATCGAGCAAAAAGTTGAGAACTTCGATCCGCTGCATGGCAAAACGATTCAGATTCATAGCTCAATTGAACAGGTTGCTCAAAATATAGCAATAGATGATCAAAATGGTTTAACATCAAGCTATTGTAAGCAGTGGTGCGAATTAGAAGCCATAACTAGAACTGGCTTAGATAGTACTCTCGAATCCCTCAGCGATCTACATGAAGCAAAGGCTGCATGGCTTGTTTCTCACAGTCTGCCATCAGGTACGCCAATTTTCATCGCCAACAGTATGTCGGTGCGTAATGCTGAATATTTTTGGCAACCTAACAACAATCAAATAGTTCCCTACTTTAACCGTGGAGCAAATGGGATTGATGGTACGCTTTCTACCGCTTTGGGTATTGCCTATCAAGATGCGGGGGTATTATTGACAGGAGACTTGACTTTACTACACGATACTAATGGCTTTTTGCTCCGTCAGAAATTTCAAGGGCATTTAACTATTATTGTAATTAATAATAACGGTGGGGGTATCTTCGAGATGTTGCCGATCGCCGACTTCCCCTCATTTGAAGAGTATTTTGCTACACCGCAATCAGTTGATTTGACTCAACTTTGTGCTGCCTATGATGTGGAACATCAAACAATAAAAAATTGGCAACAGTTAGGAAGCTTAATCAAAAACTTACCTAAGTCGGGCATCAGAGTTTTAGAACTTACTTGCGATCGCCATGCAGATGCTATTTGGTTAAAAAACAATCTGGGTAAATTTGGTAAATAACTATATATGAGCTACAAAAGTTAAGAAAATGGTTGAGTAAGCCAGTAGGCAAAGGTAATAAAACCAATGCTGGTGCTACACATTAGAACGTATAGAATACAGTACGGTTTTTTGTTTTTCACCTTTATAGGTAGATAGGTAGATAGGTAGATAGGTAGATTGGTAGATTGGTATTTTAAAAAGATTTTAAATATGCACCCAGTTTGATCCAGGTTGAGGGTGCGGTATTTATCTGTCAACACTTTTATAAGTTGGTGGTTGACTGTATTTATATATCTATATTAACCAATTTTAAGTTTTTAAACAATATTTTGGTAATTTTAATATTTAGCCAGATTTATCACTTATTTTCTTATTTAACCTTCGCTTACCTGCTACGATAAATCAAAACAAATTGAGTATCGAAAAGCAATACAGCATAACTTCACAAAATGTAATATAAAGCCAATTAACTGACCTTATTCATAAATTAACTATCTGTAAAGGGTAAACTCTGACGTGCTTGCTCTAGATATGCACACCATTTTGCGGCCAAAGAAATGTCAGTGAAGGGAATTTGTATAGATTCTCGGTCATTCAAGCTAAATTTCAGGGCGGTTTTTCCTTTGTTTGGCAGATTATCTAATTCTACAGTGCCTGGCGCAGCCATTTTGACAGGTCGATCTTTCACCATTAAATTGATTTCTACTACATCGTCCAAAGAAAAACTTTGTAAATCAATCATTCCTTTACGAGTAGGTTTACCCCAAGTGACTCGATCTTTTTTAATACCCAACACGGCATAAATATCAAACTTAGCGTTATCAAAATCCTCTGCCCAAACTTTATAAGCTTCTAGTTTTTGATATTCGTTCCAACCACTCCAGGCTAGCCAGATAAACGCTGCCAACAGCGGTAGCCACAAAAGTCCTCTTTCCATATTTATAATTAACTCTTGCTTAGTTCAGATTAATTTTATCTTGTCAGCTAATAGCTATTAGCCATCAGTAACAAGTTAAGACAAAATTCTATTTGTCAACCAATACTTGACAAATATTTATAAGATTATCAATCGCTTCCTATTATCGGTATTTAGAACTTTAACTTTCTTTTTCGTCTTAAATAGTCTAAGGTTGCGAATCGCCTTTCATCAATTTGCTGCTGCCTCTTTGACTATTCCCTGAGATATTGAACTCGGACAGGCATCTTGGCTAGACAGTCCCCACCGATAGTCTCAAGGGTACAACGACCAAGATGAGCGGCAGCAAGTAACCGTTGCATCCTCACCAAGATCTTTCAACTGTCCGCTTCATCGACTTGTTGGGCTGCGCTTCAACTTGTCGATAGTCCTCTACCCTCATACTTTAAGGGCAGCTTTGCCGATATTCTTCTAAATCGCCAATAATGTCTAGAATTTCAACGAACCGAGAGCCAAAGTCGGCCAACTTATATTCGACACGAGGCGGAATCTCAGGATAAGCAACTTTTTCGATAATACCAAAATTGACGAGATCCGTTAACCGCTCATTTAAAACTTTAGTTGTCAATCCCTCAGTTGCGCGAGTCATTGCTCCTGGACGGTTAGTTCCGTAGCCAATTAAGCGTAAAACTTCCAACATCGATTTACAACCCAGCGTATGCTCCACGATATAACTACCTTATCAAGGTTATTAACCAGAAGATTTTTGTGTAAGTGCCAGGGGTATTTTATAACTAATTCTAGTTCTAAGTTTTTTTGCAGCATCGTATTTCGCGATTACGCTGGGTGACTGCACCCGAATGGGTACCCTAATCGATCGCCTGTTACTCGAAACTACATCAAAATTTTTTCTATTTCCTTGACAAGCTGTTAGCTATTAGTTGTTTGTCGAAAAAAGTAAAGATGATAATTACCTAATCTCCAGTCATCTCAATAATTCCGCCACCCAAAACCATTTCTCCCTTATACAAAACCGCTGCTTGTCCTGGAGTTACGCCAAACTGATGTTCCTCAAACATAATTTTGATGCGGGAGTTTTCAAGAGGAATTATTTGTGCAGGTACAGATTGAGAACGATAGCGAATTTTAACTTCGGCGCTGATCGGTGTAGTTGGTTTAGCAATAGAAATCCAGTTCATTCTAGATGCTGTACATTCTAATCGTCCCCCAGCGTAGCGATCGCCTACTACTACTCGATTCATTATCGCATCTAACTTAACTACGTACAAAGGTTCTGGTGCAGCAATACCCAAACCTCTTCTTTGTCCAATAGTGTAATGATGGATTCCTCTGTGTTTTCCTAAGACGTTTCCCGCCATGTCTACTATATCTCCTTCGTTTTGCTTGATATAGCGATCTAAGAAAGTCTGCATCGAGCCATGGGCTTCTACTAAACACAAATCTTGGCTTTCAGGTTTTTCTGCCGTAGCTAAACCAAATTCTCCTGCGATGCGACGAGTTTGTTCTTTGGTTTGATTACCTAAAGGAAAAACCGATCCTGCTAATAATTCTTGAGTCAGATCGTACAAAAAATAAGACTGATCTTTATTCCGATCTACCGCTTTCCAAAGTTGATAGCGATCGCTCTGCTCATCGTAATTGATTCTGGCGTAATGACCAGTAGCAATTTTATCTGTAGCTAATTCTTTTTTGGCATAGTCCAACATGGGCGAAAATTTCACCGCCCGGTTGCACTGAGAACAGGGAAGAGGAGTAACTCCAGCTTCATAACCATCGACTAAATAATCAATGATATTTGCTTGAAAGACCTCTCTACTATCCACAATATGATGGGGAATGCCTAATTCTTCGCAAAGTCGAGCAGCATCCACCATTCCCTCGGAACAACATTGGCCTTTACCCTTCATTAACCAAAGGGTAAGACCAATTACTTCGTAACCTTGATGATGTAAGGTAGCAGCAGCAACTGAACTGTCTACGCCACCAGATAAGCCGACAACGACCTTATTCATGAAACTTATTCGAGAATGTTAACTTCTATTCAAATTGAGGGTACTTTAAAACTACCTGTTTCGTTTGCTCGACGATAGTAACTATCTATGTTAACGAAAATATTGAGACTGTATTTATATACATTATCTCATTTTATGACCTGCTGTGCGACCTGGGACGTGTCTTCGACTTCACAGTTTCGGCGTTATTCTAAGTCTAAAATATCTATACTTGATCTAGCCCGAACAAGCATAGATATAGAATTATTAATGAAAATGGTTAAATTAAACCATTATTTTAAATAGATATTGGCAAATTACTTTTCATACGGCAATTTTTTATTTGAAACATGAATACTAACTATAAATATTGTTTGCTATCTTTAAGCAGCTTGTCGATCGCTTTTAATTCGGTGATCGCTGTCAATGCTGCCGATGTTAAAACTCAAAAGCAATTATTTTTTCCTCTAAATATTTCTGAAAGTAGCACTGTTTATTTAAGTAAAAGTAATCATAATTCCAGTAATAATGGCTCGCGGGAATACACTTTTAAAGCACCAGATAGTAAAACTTTGACCAATAATAAACAACTAACAGCAGCACAGGGCTATAGGGTAGAGGTTTATGGTAGTGCCGACGAACTATTGCTTCAAGTAAAAGATATTGAACCAGGCGCTTTTATCAAAGGCAATATTATTCAGGTGGGAATATTTAGTCAACAAGACAACGCGGAAGATTTGGTACGTAAGCTGGCTGTTGCAGGTTTATGGGCAAGAATTGTGGCTCAGTAGATTAAAACAATTCAGGGTTTTTGGTGAATGGTTGCTTTTTTCAACTTTTTAGAGAGTTATAACAGATTTAATGCTGATTATTTGTCTCCATAACTCCTCCCCCGCCATTTAGTCGGTTTTGTTAATGAGGATAGGAAAATTCGCAACACCGCCAGCTGATCGGCAAGAGGTGATAACCAGAAGAAGAAAGAAGAGCCAGAATAGGAAGAGGCGATCGCCATTAACATTCCATAACGCAATAAAAACAGAAAAGCGTTTAAACTAAATAATGTAATTATGTTGGGGGAATTATTGCCTAAATAAAGCAGGTAACTAGTTAATAGCAGCAACGGTAACGGTAAAGCCTGGACACACAAGAGGAATAAAATGTCTCCCCAAACTTGGGAGTTAGAAGCAGCATCTTTAAGATCGAGCGATCGCCCCCATTCATTCCAGGTTTCTTTTGCCCCCTCATACATTCTGACCTTAATCACTTTAGAACCATCAAAGAAGCCCACTTTGTAATCCGCAGCAGCAATATTTCTGGCTAAAGTGACATCATCACAAAACGAACCCGCAGCAGAAGTGTAACCATCAAGTTTTGACAATACTGAGCGACGACACAGAAAACACTGTCCATTTGCCATCACTCTACTTGAATTTACTGCATCCACTCCCGCCGAATCAAAGCGGTATAGTAGCGTCATTAATAAAGCAGGCTGCAAGCACCATTCCCCTGGGTATTTCAGCATAAACTGCGGTGCTAGAGACACCATGTCATAGCCTTCGGCTTCGGCAATACCAACTAAACTAGCAATTAAACCACGTTGGGGTTCAGTGTCTGCATCTATGCCCAAAAACCACTCACTATGATTAGAAGTGTGTAAATAACCTGTGTGCAAAGCCCAAGGACGACCAACCCAGCCAGGCGGCAAAGGATCGTCAGTAATCAGACGTAACCGAGGATCGCTTTGACCCGCGGCTTTTACTAGATCCTGTGTGCCGTCTTGAGAATTACTATCTACAATAATTGCTTCGCGCAGTTCATAGCTTTGATGACTTAAACCAGTTAAACAGGGAGTGATTCTTGTAGCTTCATTTAGTGTAGGTACAACAACACTTACTTTACCAATAAGATCGGGATTAGCTGCCTGGGGTTGTAAAGGCGATCGCCTGCTTGCTCCTTTAAGTAAACGAGATAATAAAATTGCGGTGCTTACTAGCTGGGAGATTAGAACCCCAAAAGCAAATGCGTAGAAAAGCTCAGAATTCACTAATTATTCCTGGAGATGTGATGATCAATTGTTGATTGTTGCTGGTTGCTTAGCCGTTACCAAAGCATCATTTTGACTGGAGGAAACAGGTTGTTTAGTTGCCATCCAATAAAGAACGACCAGAGGAAGAATACCAAGAACAACTCCTAATAATACAGGAATATAGAATCCTGCTGCTAAACTCAAAATTGCAGCGAAGGCGAAATTAGCTAGGTAGATAGCTAGAGGAAGTTTGAGATCGTTATTGGGTAGCGTGAATGGCTTGATCTTCCACAGCAAAGTAGCCACCGTCATAAACACAATTCCTGTACCCATCCAACCGGCAAAGTTTTGATAGGGCATACCAAAAAATGCTCCTGGCTGATCCCATACCCAAAAAGGAATTGGTGCTTGACTCATGGCAGGATCTAGCACAAAGTCCCATGAAGTGAGACACAGTGAACCAAATACAATTGCACCAAGTTGACATAACCAATTGCTTATTGCCCATCTTTTTAATCCTGCCAAAGCGATTACATAAGCACTAAAGCCTAAATAAAACCAAGACAAGGGAATCGTAAACGGTACTAATCCCGCGATTTTATAACCTAATCCACTAAGGTAACGATATTGACCGAAGGGAAATCCTGTACTAGTACCTAACAATTCGCTACCTAAAGATAGGGCGATCGCTGGAATCATAAAGCTCAACCAATGCCACACGCCTAATGTACGATAGGCATAAAGAGCAACCGCAGCCGTAGCTAGCAGCATATAAACTACCCCCCCGCCTGCCATTGACCAACCAAAAATCGTCGAACCCCATTCAAACTGGGCTAACTTTGCCTGAAAATCAACATTAGGCAACACGAGAATAATTCCTGCCAAGCCAAACGCCATCGCTAAGACATGACCTGTTAATAAATAATTTTCGGTACTGAATGTTCGCTTCATAAGTTAAATACTTTTATTGTATAAAGATTAGCCTACTCAACTAGTTTACAAACATTGATTAAGTTATGTATAGCAAAAAGAGGAATTAATTCTCAATTGAGGCTGTATAGCCCCAGATTCACAGAAAATAGTAGAGTTAAGGTGTTGTGGTTTGCTCTAAATAATAAGTTGCCAAAAGCGATCACAACAAGATCAAACAACTAAGTCTCAATAGGTATAAAACAAGGGTAATTTGATAGATGTACCAAGGAAGTATAAAAGAGTTACATCAGCAGTTAATTAGTAAAGAACGTTCGGCAGTAGAAATTGCCCAAGCTACTTTAAAACACATTGAAACAGTAGAACCAAAAGTTAAAGCGTTTCTGGCTGTAACTGCCGACGAAGCGTTAGCCACGGCAAAAGCAGTGGATAACAAAATTGCAGCAGGGGAATCTATTGGAATAATTGAGGGTATTCCCATAGGAATTAAAGACAATATGTGTACCAAGGGGATCAAAACCACCTGCGCTTCTCAGATTTTAGCTAATTTTGTGCCTCCTTATGAATCTACCGTTACTCAAAAATTAAAAGATGCGGGAATGGTTTTCGTCGGCAAAACTAACCTAGATGAGTTTGCTATGGGAGGCTCGACGGAAAACTCTAGTTTTCAAACTACAGCTAATCCTTGGGACTTAGAAAGAGTTCCAGGAGGTTCTTCTGGTGGTTCAGCAGCAGCAGTAGCAGCAGGAGAATGTGTAGTTGCTCTAGGTTCAGATACAGGAGGCTCGATTCGCCAACCTGCTTCTCTTTGTGGCGTAGTAGGATTAAAACCCACTTATGGTTTAGTGTCGCGTTTTGGCTTGGTGGCTTTTGGCTCGTCTTTAGATCAAATTGGTCCTTTTTCCCGTAGCGTAGAAGATTCCGCGATTTTGCTCAATGCGATCGCTGGACACGATCCTCGTGATTCTACCAGTCTTAAAGTAGACATTCCCGACTATAGGCAATATCTCCAGCCTGAACTCAAAAAAGGTTTAAAAATCGGCATCATCACCGAAACTTTTGGATCGGGATTAGATTCCGTGGTTGCGGAAACGGTAAAAACCGCGATCGCCAAATTAGAGGAACTTGGTGCAGAAGTAAAAGAAATTTCCTGTCCTCGTTTCCGCTATGGTATAGCAGCATATTACATTATTGCTCCTTCAGAAGCTTCTGCTAACTTAGCTCGTTATGATGCAGTTAAGTATGGGATCCGAAAAGAATCTGATAACCTGCTGGAAATGTATACTGGTACGCGTGCTGCTGGTTTTGGAGCAGAAGTAAAACGGCGGATTATGATTGGTACTTATGCACTTTCGTCAGGATATTACGATGCCTATTATCTCAAAGCGCAAAAAGTTCGTACTTTAATCAAACAAGATTTCGATCACGCATTTGAAGATGTAGATGTTTTAGTTGCGCCTACCGCGCCTACCACAGCATTTAAAGCAGGAGATAAAACTACAGATCCTCTAAGTATGTACCTTTTAGATTTGATGACTATTCCCGTTAACTTAGCTGGTTTACCAGGAATGAGTATTCCCTGCGGTTTCGATCGTCAAGGTTTACCGATTGGATTGCAGTTGATCGGTAATGTTTTACGAGAAGATGTACTGTTTCATACCGCCCATGCTTATGAACAGGCGACAGAATGGCATAAAAAACACCCCGAAATCTAAAAATATAGCGGGATGGCAGAATTTTTTAAGGGCGAATCTGAATTCGCCCCTATCTATAACGATGTCATCTAAATCTCGTCAGGAATTATCCATTTTGGCGGTTCAGATATCTTCTTCATGCGGGCTATCTCCGCCATTTCCAGCATTTTATCTAGTGAAGTGTCTTCAATAAATTTAGCAGCTTCGTTTCGATATTCTTTATTCGGGCAGCGATCGCCTAAAACGCAGCCATTAGCGCAATCTACTGCGCAGTTTACTTGCTCTGGATTCATATTCTCAGCTTAAAATTCGTCTTTAAGTATTTTAGTATTTTTAAATAATGGTGTAATAAGTTACCAAGCCCGAAGGGCTGAAGTAATGAGTAATGAGTAATGAGTAATGAGTAATGAGTAATAAGGAAAAAAACTCGCTACTGGCTGTAATTAAAACCCTAAATCAGCTTTAGCAATTTCCGCTGCTGCATATACTTCTTCATTGGGCATTTCTTCCCAATCGGTGCAGCCAATCTCGCGATAGAATTGAGCATCATAGGCGCGAGTACGCACTACCACTGGCATCGGCACAGCATGACCTAAGATTAAAGCCTGTTGTTTAGAATCTAGTTTGGCTAATACCGACTTTAAGTTTGCTCCCCCAGATACTCCTGTAAAGATTGCCTCGATATCTTTCTCATCATTCAGTAAGCAGGTGACACGAGTACCAATCTGGGACATAACTTCATTATCAATTCCCGAGGGACGCTGATCGACTACCAGCAAGGTAACAAAATACTTCCGCATCTCACGGGCGATCGTACCAAAGATAGTTTGATGCACGATACTAGAATCGAGGAAACGGTGAGCTTCTTCGATGGTTATTACCAACTGGCGGGGTTTATCGAGAGGGTTTTTGGTTTGCAAAAAATGATCGGCTTTTTTGACGTAGCTGGCGTGGATACGACGGGTAATCATATTGGTCGCCAGCATATAGGAAAGCATATTAGACTGAGAGCCAAATTCGATAATTACGTTTTTACCCGCAGCTAAAGCCTGAATTAACTGATCGATGTAGTTGTGGGGACAGGCTGAACGAATATATTTAAGGCTGTCTAAACGCATTAATTTACGCTGCAAGGAAGAGATTGAACCCTGGTGTCCTTGTTTAGACTCACAAAACAGCTTGATATCTTCGTTGGTCATGTTGAGCAAACGCATGATCCAAGACTTACCATATTCGTTATACAAAATGTTGGCATTATCCATCGCTGCTTCGGATAGACCTAATTCCGAAGAGACTAATTTGAGATCTTCAATCTCGATTTGATCGTAGCTGAGATAAAGTTCTTGAGCATCTCTAACGCCTCTGCGTTTGGTAGACTCGGGGTCTAAAGTATACATTTCTACTTTGCCAGGAAACAGCTGACGTAAGCCTTTAACGGTGCTTACTTGTTTACCTTCCTTCATCGCTTCCCAGCCATATTCTGAGTGCATATCAAACATCAGATTGACTGCTGCATCTTTGCGAATTACTCCAGATAATAGCAGACGAGTTAAAAATGATTTACCTGTCCCAGATTTACCAAATATGCCGTTACTTCTCTCCACAAAACGATCTAGATCAACACATACGGGTACATCCATATCTAAAGGTTGACCGATGGAAAAGTTACGGCGAAAAGGATCGTCTTCCCAACCAAACACGCTACGAAAATCATGTTCGCTGGCTTCGTAAACTTGGCTAAAGTGAGCTGGAATTGTCTTAACAGGCAGCAATTCCATGTCAGTACTAGTTTGAGGTTGTAACGAACCCAGACTAGTATTAGTATATTGATTCGACTGTATCGGTAAGCTAGAAAAGTCGCTCTGGGTTGCGGTGGGGGTAAACATCAGCATCGGCGAAAGATCGACCGTGCCGTAAGTACCGCTGCCAGCTAGAACATCTCTTAAAAAAGTATCTTCAATGGGTGGAGGATTGGCAATAATGCGATCGCTCGAACAGCCTAAAGATACATCAGTTAATAAGCAAAAAAAACGCGATCTAGTTCCCTGGACTACAAGAAATTTGCCGACTCGCATATCTTCCACCGATACATCGGGGTGTAATCTTACTTCTAAACCTTTGGTTAAAGAACCTTGAATAACCGAACCTAAGGGGATCTGAGAATTCATGTTTTGTTGATGATCGGGGTTTTCTTAAGCTGCGAAGCCGACTAGGTTTTTGCCAATATGCAGGGTTTTTTTGCTAACTTACGCTTATTGCGCTAATTCTAGCCGATTTAGTTTTTAATATCCTATCAGATCAAAATAAAAAGTTATTATGCAAAGTACTAAAGAACTAATCTTAGCCACAATGGGCTGCGGGACATGGGCGTGGGGTAACCGTCTGTTGTGGGGTTATGACGAGAGTATGGACAGTCAATTACAGCAGGTGTTTAATCTTTGCGTTAGTAATGGAGTAACTCTGTTTGATACTGGTGATTCTTATGGTACAGGTAAACTCAACGGTCAGAGCGAAAAGCTGTTAGGAAGATTTGAGCGGGAATATTTGGGAGTGAATAAAGAGCAGATTTGTCTGGCAACTAAATTAGCTGCTTATCCCTGGCGGTTAACTTCAAAGTCGATGATAAAAGCAGGATTTGCCTCCGTACAACGGATGGGTAGAGTAGATCTAGCACAGATGCACTGGTCAACGGCTAATTATTTTCCTTGGCAAGAATGGCAGCTATTGGATGGTTTGGCAGATTTATACGAACAGGGGGTAATTAAAGGTATAGGACTATCTAACTATGGTACGAAGAGATTGATTAAAGTTCACCAGAAATTTAGCGATCGCCAAATTCCGATTGCTAGCTTACAGGTACAGTATTCTCTGCTCTCTACTTATCCCGTAAATGATTTGGGCATCAAAGACACCTGCGATGAATTGGGAATAAAATTAATTGCCTATAGTCCTTTATGTTTGGGTGTTCTAACTGGAAAATATTCCCATCCTAGTACCTATCCTAAAGGTTTACGAGGCTTGCTGTTCAAAAGATTAGTTCCTGAGGCCAAACCGTTGTTGAACTGTTTGAGTGCGATCGCGCAATACCGTAATAAAACGATGGCTCAAGTGGCTATTAATTGGTGCATTGCCAAGGGTGCAATTCCGATTCCTGGAGCAAAAAATCTCAAACAAGCACAAGAAAATATTGCAGCTAAGGATTGGTTACTAGACGCAGGCGAAGTGGCAGAATTAGACTGTACAGCAGCAAAAATAAATAAGCCAATGGTGCAGAATGTTTTTCAAACTCGCTAATTGTCGATAATTCCATCTTTTACAGCGAATTTCAGTTGAGTAGAACTTATTACTTAGACAAATCAATCTAGTCTACCCAATCAAAAACTTTTGTAATCTACATCTGGCTAAATTAATTGCTCTATGTCGAGTGCAGAATATAGGTAAATTAACTTACTCAGGGTATTCTTCAGCAACTACAGGAAAATCTCCCGAGCGTTCAGAAGGAATGGCAGCAATAATGGCATCAATTACTTTAGAGATTGGAATAATTTCTAAGCCAATGTCATCGGGTAAGCTTTGCCCTTTAGGTACGATCGCTTTTTTAAATCCTAGTTTAGCTGCTTCTTTTAAACGTAATTCCATCTGGGAAACTAGACGCACCTGTCCCCCTAAACCAACTTCGCCAATTAAAACCGTACGAGGATCGACTACGCGATCGCGAAAACTAGCGACAATAGCGATCGCTACTCCCAAATCCGCCGCCGGTTCTCCTACCCCTAAACCACCAACCGAAGCCACGTAAGCATCAAGTTTTGATAATGGTACACCGACTCTTTTTTCTAGTACGGCTAATATTTGCTGTAGGCGGTTATAATCTATTCCTGTCGTAGAGCGGCGGGGAGAAGTATAGCTAGTGGGACTAACTAAAGCTTGAATTTCTACTACAAGTGGGCGAGTTCCTTCGCAGGCAACAACGATTGATGTACCAGGGGAAGCTTCGTCTCGATTACCGAGAAATAATTCTGAGGGATTATCTACCTCAACTAAACCCCCTTCAGCCATTTCAAAGATGCCGATTTCATGAGTTGCGCCAAAGCGGTTTTTCACCGAGCGCAGCAGACGATGAGAAGCATAGCGATCGCCCTCAAAATATAGTACTGTATCAACTAAGTGTTCTAATACTCTCGGTCCTGCGATCGCGCCTTCTTTGGTAACATGACCGACAATTAGTAGGGTAATATTTTCTCTTTTTCCTACCTGCATTAATGCCGAGGTGCATTCCCTAACTTGCGCTACAGAACCAGGAGAAGAAGTTAAGGCAGCAAAATGTAGCGTTTGAATACTATCAATTACCGCTACTTGAGGCTTCAATGATTCGAGTTCTCGCAAGATTTCTTCTAAATCCGTTTCTGGCATTACGTAAAGATTATTGTCTTTTTTATGAGGAGACTTGCCATTTTGCTTACCATTATTAGCCGCTGCTGTTTTAGTATCTGCTACATCCAAACGAGAGGCTCTTAATTTTACCTGTTGTCCAGACTCCTCTGCCGAAACATAAAGAATTCGGGGTAAACTATAGGATAATTTATTCGCTACCTGCAATAGCAAAGTCGATTTACCAATCCCTGGATCTCCACCAATCAGAACTAGAGAACCAGGAACAACACCTCCGCCTAAGACGCGATCGAATTCTGCATACCCTGAAGGAAATCGTTCTTGAACGTCGTTGTTAATTTCCGAAAATTTTAGAGAGGCTCTAGGCTTTGCTGTTCCAGATATCTTGTTATTAGAACGAGTCCCAGACTGCCATCCTCCTCTGCTGTATCCCCCTCCGCCCGAAGCAATTTCAACTGGTTCTTCAGAAATAGTGCCGAACTCGTTACATTCTTTACACAAGCCGAACCACTGGCTGTATTCAGCCGCACAATTATTGCAGACATATATTTGTTTTGCTTTAGCCATTTGCTTAAATAAAATTAGCGAATTAAAGAAATAAAAAGATAAGTAATACACTTTAAAGATAATACAAGCTCAATCCTAAGAAACTTTAAAAGCTTCAAAGATAAATTAAATCTGAAAAAACTCCTCAATTGTGCGAATAGTTAGAATATTCGCCGTAGAATAGACGTTTAGTGCTATTAAGAGTTGCCGACACAACAGCGTATACTGTTAGGCAATTAAAATTTAACTTAAAGATCAGTAATTTTACTTAAAAAAGGAGTGTCTAATAACTTGGAAACTAATAAAGAAAAAATTTTAGTCGTGGACGATGAGGCTAGCATCCGTCGCATTTTAGAAACTCGTCTTTCCATGATTGGCTACGATGTAGTTACCGCTGCCGATGGCGAAGAAGCTTTAGAAACTTTTCGTACTGCTGAACCTAGTTTGGTAGTTCTGGATGTAATGATGCCTAAGCTAGATGGCTATGGTGTTTGTCAAGAATTGCGCAAGGAATCAGATATTCCTATTATAATGCTCACTGCTTTGGGAGACGTTGCCGATCGCATCACTGGTTTGGAATTAGGTGCAGATGATTATGTCGTTAAGCCTTTCTCTCCTAAAGAATTAGAAGCCAGAATTCGCTCCGTACTGCGCCGAGTTGAGAAAAATGGCGCGCCTGGCATTCCCAGTTCGGGAGTAATTCACGTTGGTTCGATCAAGATTGATACCAACAAACGTCAAGTATACAAAGGTGATGAACGTATTCGCCTTACAGGAATGGAATTTAGTTTGCTAGAGCTATTGGTTAGCCGTTCAGGTGAACCTTTCTCCCGTTCAGAAATCTTACAGGAAGTATGGGGTTACACTCCTGAGCGTCATGTAGACACCCGCGTAGTCGATGTGCATATCTCTCGTCTACGTGCCAAGTTAGAAGACGATCCCAGCAATCCCGAACTAATCCTTACTGCTAGAGGTACTGGCTACTTATTTCAACGCATCCTAGAAGCAGGGGAAGAATAAGCCAAGAGTCAACCTTAACAGTTTGAAGGCACTTACTACTCGGATAGAAGCTCCGAGTCCGTGCCGACTCAAAGGGGTCAAACCCCTCAAGGTAATTGTCTCATGAGAGTCGAAAGCGAGCAAATCATCTTGTTCACAATGTTCACCTATTTACCTTGCAGCTTACGTAAATTTTGATGTGTGGCAATTCCGTCAGGATCTGGCGTAATGATCATAAAAGCTAAGAGCTAAAGACTAACGACTAAAAGCTTCAAAAATGAGTAAATCTGACACCAATCGAATACTCAGGTTGCTACCTTTCTTGGTTGGAGGATTAGGCGGTTTTTTACTGCTGCTCAATCGCCTGTTAACAACCCAAATAACTGATTCTCAGGCACGTTCGGATGCTTTGGGCGTAATTGAAGGGGCGGTGTTAATTTTGGTGGGTTTGCTTTGGCAACAGATCCAAGCGAGAACTCCCGATACCGTAGATTTGATTGGCGAAACAGGTTTGGAGTTTAGTTCCGAGCTTTCAGACTTAGCTAAAACTGAGTTAGCCTGGGCTTCTCATTTGTTGATAACTAACACCGTAACGCGATCTCTAGTAGTTTATTATGATGGCAAAACCATTCTCAGACGGGGTATTTTAGGTAAGAATTCTCAAGTAAAGCCTGGAGCAATTTTAGCCAGAGTATTATCAAGACGAAAGCCCGTATATTTAGTAAAATTGAATCTTTATCCAGGTAAAGTAGAGTTTGACTATTTACCAGAGAATACCCAAGGAGTTATTTGTCAGCCAATTGGCGACAAGGGAGTGTTGATTTTAGGCGCAAATGCTCCTCGCAGCTACACCAAACAAGACGAACAGTGGATTGAAGGTATTGCTGATAAATTAGCGGTGACTTTAGGTGCTACTGATTAAACATTACGAATAAAAGTTTTTTTGTCAGTCACAGCCAGATGCAACCACTGAATAATTTCTTGAATATGCCAATCTAATTTCATTTTTTAAGCCTTGAGCTTCTCGTTCAAACAGTTGATCTAAATAAATAATCGGACAGACTGATTAATAATTAGCTTCTCTCAACTGATTTTTAAAAATGTAGGATATGCTGGTGAGGAAACAGCTGGAAACAAACAATATTTAAGACAATATCTCAGATTTAATTCAGCTATTGAGCGAATTTGCTCGGATAAATGATGTATTTGTTAGACAGAGCCTTGTAGGTATTTTGAATGAGCTATTGCCTAAATCCATCCTGTCCCAAACCTGTTAATCATCCTAAGTCAAAAATATGTGAAGCATGTGGGTCTAAACTGCTATTGCATAATCGTTATCATTTAGTTAAAGGTTTGGGCAAAGGCGGTTTTGGAGCTGCTTTTTTGGCAGCCGATATAGGACTTCCAGGTAAACCTTTGTGTGTAATCAAGCAGTTAAAACCTAACACAGATAACCCCAATTTTCTGGCAATGGCGCGAGAGTTGTTTAAGCGTGAAGCTCAAACTCTTGGTAAAATCGGAAATCATCCTCAAATACCTCGACTGTTAGACTATTTTGAAGAGCGTCAGCAGTTTTACTTAATTCAGGAGTTTGTCAAAGGCAATAATTTGCAGCAGGAAATAAGAAAACAAGGAGTCTTAAACGAAGCAAAAGCTAGACAAGTACTGAAAGAGGTTTTGGTAATTCTTAGAGATATTCATGCTCAAAAAGTTATTCACCGAGACATTAAGCCTGCTAATATTATTCGTCGTGAAATAGATGACAAACTAGTTTTAATTGACTTTGGAGTAGTCAAAGATCAGGTCAATAGTGCTGGAGCGGCAGCCAATCAAACGGCTTTGACTGCCTTTGCAGTAGGTACCCCAGGCTTTGCTCCGCCTGAACAATTAGCTATGCGTCCTGTTTATGCCAGTGATGTTTATGCTTTAGGCGTTACCTGTATGTATTTAATGACTGGAAAAGCCCCAAAAAACATGGATTGCGATCCCATTACTGGGGAAATAAACTGGTTTAAATACGTTAATATTAGCGATAGTTTTGCCGCAATATTGAGCAAAATGCTAGAGATAGCGGTCAAAAGCCGTTACAAATCTGCTGAAGAAGTATTACAGGTACTGGATCTAGAAAACCATACAGATAGCTTATCTGAAAGTATGCTGAGTTATCCTATTGCTGGAGATGCTAGTACTTCCATCTCACATAGAACTGGAATAGGTTCTCGTCATAATATTCCTAGTAGAGTTTCTCAACACGCAGGTAGCAAAACTACATCTACCTCTAGATACTCGAGAACTAGTTCCCAAAGGATTAATCCTAGAAATAGCGCAGCAGAAAAAACGACTTCATTTAGTAATACCAAAGCTGCTGCAAAACCCATAAAAATATCGGCAGAAGAGGTTTTAAATGCTTATTCATCTGGTAGAAAAGACTTTAGTTTGAAAGATTTAGGTATGCAAGATTTGCAAAAGGCAGATTTGTCTGAGGCAAAATTTCACGGTTCTAAATTAGTCAGAACTAATTTTCACGGAGCTGATTTGAATCGGGCTAATTTTATTAATTCTGATGTGCGCCAGGCTATGCTACGTAATGCTAATCTAACTAAATCTTTTTTTAATTCTTGCAATTTAGAAGGGGTCGATTTACGAGGAGCAAACTTAAGCTATGCTAACTTCAAAAATACTAATCTAAAGGGTGCTAACCTGTGTGGAGCTAATCTTAGTCATACTAATTTAACTCAGGAACAATTAGAAGAAGTTAAAACCAACTGGATGACAATTATGCCTAGCGGTAAGCGGGGATTTTGGTAAGTTTTTAATGTCCGAACTCAGGTTATATTAGTAATGGGAAAATATTTTTTCTACCAATATAAGATACAAGCAAGTAATTATTGAGTATAACGATCGCTTGTCTAGCTTCAGGTAAAATATTCTAAGCTTCAAAGATATAGTACAAATGATCTTTTCAGAAGAAATAAATATTATTAGTGACTAACTCCTAACAATTTTTAGTTAGCTTAATAATTATTTTTAGATATTTTAATAATGCCAGTAGTTAAAATTAAAGTAAGTTTTTATATATTCAGCCACTTAATCTAGATTCAAGGCTGCCAATTTTTTAGTGACAAAAATAAATTGCTTATGATTAATCCTACTCTTTTATGGATAATTGTGGCAGGAATTCTTTGCTCGATGGAGTTCGTTTTCCCCACTGCGTTTGTCAGCTTTACGATGGGTATTGCTGCGCTGCTAGTGGCAGTTGTATCTTTATTTTTGCCACAATACACCTTACTGACTGGTTTGTGGCTAATTTTCTCGACTGGATTAACTATTCTTTCACGTCGTTTATTTACACCCAAGCGTAGAATATCAATTACGGGAGATGATTTGGAAGCTACCGCCATTGGCGGTATACCCGCTGGAAGCGCAGGGCGAGTTTTATATGAAGGTAACTCTTGGCGAGCAAAATGTGCCGATGAAACTAGAGACATTGCCCCTAATGAACCTGTTTTTGTAGTTCGCAAGCAAGGTAACACTTTAATTGTTTTACCCAGGCAAATGTTGGATCGAGACTGAATTAAGTAAATCAAACACCGGTCTTTCAGGATCGAAACCAATTACCGCGATCGAAGTTTTTTCTCGATTCTGCGGGTTGTGCCAAGAGAGAGAACCAATATATACTGGCTCAGCAGATTCTACTCCTTGGATATTTATATTAAACTAAACCGATTAGCTTAGTAACTCTGATTGAGCAAAAAGCGATCTGCGATTAGTAGAGAAGGCTCAACAAGGTTTTTTTAGTTCTTGATATAATTAGAAAGCCACAAATCAATCATTACAGGTGTTTGAAGATTTATGACTACTCAACTAGAAATAAATGACAACCAAACAACTCTTTATGATCGCGATTATTGTCAGTGGCTTACTCGAACTGCTGAATTACTAAAGAAAAAAGAATTTACTCAACTAGACCTAAAAAATTTAATTGAGGAAATAGAAAGCTTGGGTAAAAGTGAAAAAAGAGCCATTGAAAGCAACTTGATTGTCGTTATACTTCACTTGCTTAAATGGCAATATCAACCCTCCATGCGTTCTAATAGCTGGAAGTCTAGTATCAGAGAACATCGACGCAGAGTACAACGATTGCTTACTGATAGTCCCAGTCTTAAAAATCACTTATTATTCGCATTAGCTGATTGTTATTTAGCTGCAAAAAAACAAGCTGCTGACGAAACGGGTTTATCTGCCGTTGTTTTTCCTGAAGAATGTCTTTCCTTAGCTGAATTTCTTGACGAAGATTTTTTGCCTGATTAAGTCGCGTCTCTAAAAGAAAATAAAAAAGCGATCGCCTTACGTAAGACGATCGGCTAAAATTGCAAAAAAGCTTAAAACTAGATTGAGATGAAAAGCCGTAGTTTCACAGTAGTTGTTTACAAAGAAGACGATACTTATATTGCCGAATGTCCTGAAATTGGCACAGTAGACCAAGGGGAAACTATCGAACAGGCTGTTTTGGGTTTAAAAGAAGCTACAAGATTATATTTAGAAGAGTTTCCATTGCCAGAGACTTCTCCTATATATATCACCACTATGGACATTAGCTATGCCTAAATTGCCCAGAATTTCTAGTAAAAAAGCAATTAGAGCATTAGAGCGTTTGGGTTTTGAAAAAACTCGTCAAACTGGTAGTCACGTCATTATGAAAAAGATAACGTCCGATGGTCTAGTTGGTTGTGTTGTGCCAATACATAAAGAGCTAAAAACTGGAACATTAAAAGGCATTCTTAGACAGGCACAATTAGGTTTAGAAGAATTTATTGACAATCTTTAAGCATTATTTTAGTAGAAGGCATAAAAAAAGCGATCGCCTGACTCAAATAGAAGCAATAAAATGCGCGATCGCTTTCTGTTTAAATCTTAAAAATTACAGTTGAAGTTGTTCCTAAAATTTTCTTTTTGTTAGCTTATTTGCTAGGAGAGTAATTTTTCCTGGGGGAATGATTTTTACTTTCCCATGTTCAGAAATCGTAATAGACTCACCTTTAATTCGGTGCTGTTCAATCGTCTCATCTATGGCATCTTGAAATAATTTTTTTATATTGTCAGGAGAAAAATTTATTTTATCCACAGTTGATCGTTAATAACTTGATTCCAAATTCAGGAGATCGCATGACTCAAATAACAAGAGTAAATAAAAAGACTTCAGCCGAATAACATTCTGATTAATTCATTACGATTCAAACTGTGATGTTCACCAATTGCTTTAAAAATAGAGTTTAGAGTTCCTATTTTAATTGGCTCGTGTGCGGGAACTGTAATATGGTGTTCACCATTTCGTTTAGTAGTTAACCTAATATGACTACCAGTTTGGCGAAAACTTCATAATCAAGAAAAGAAAGAGCTTTAATTAAGTCTTTTCCTGATATATCTCGCGGTAATTTTACGATGCAATGACCTCATCTCGAACAATATGTAATCGAATTACTTTAGGTTTTTGTTCTTCTATAAAATGACAGTCAACTGCATCACGGATCATTTCTTTGAGACTTTCCAAATTATCTGCTTGCGTAAATATAGACTCACCTAATGCTCTGGCTGTATAACCTCCGTCAGGGTCATCTTCAACCAGAAAAACAATTTCTATCATTAGTGATAATTACCTAAATACGGTATTACTATTTTTAAAATGCTCCAGATTTCTACTATAGGATAGTAACTTATTATCTTGGCAGTATAATTAACATCATCAAAGCGATCGCCATTCTAGAAAACCCATCGCCTGACTCAAATAGAAGCAATAAAATGCGCGATCGCATCATATAATGCGATCGCTTGGTTATTTTTAATAGTTAAATTAGCTGATTGATGTTTTAGTCAGAGTAATTTATAACATAGGGGTTAGGATCAACATTATCTAAAATACCATCTCCGTCGCTATCAGTATCTGCATAATTAAAAATACCATCCTTGTCGGTGTCTAAGGGAAAATTGAAATTGCGTCCTAGTTCTACTGCATCGTTAATACCGTCATTATCACGATCATTGCCACTGCACTCTTCTATAGTTGTCGTTTCATTTGATCCATTTCCTTTAATTTCCCAGTCTGGGTGACTATTAACAAGAGCAGTAGCTTGCAATTCGTTCAGACTATAAGAGCTAGCACCAGTGAAAGAAATTTCATACCTTTTAGAACTATCAACTTTAGCGGTTGCACCTGCAACTAGATCTGCTATTAAAGCATCTTTGCCAGAAGACTCACCCTTATTACTTGGATCGTAACCGCTAATTTTAAGTTTACCTACGCCTACAGTATGGGTAAACGGTGCATTATTACCATGACCATCATTACTGCATCCATTATCAGCAAGAGCTTTTTTATCACTTGTTCCTGCTATAAAACTGCCGATTATCAAAATACCCAAAAGACTTTTAGCGGTTAGTTTTTTAAGATTAACAAATTTAAGCATTTGAATTAATTTCCTTGGTTTTTAAATAAATAGTATTTGTATTAGTTAATTTGAGAGTTTTTAATATTTGTTAGACTTTATTTGCCAGTGAATCAACAATAACAGTGACGAATAGGCAACGTAAACTCTTGAAAATACTGAAGTTTTGGTATAAAGAAATAGTGGTTTTTAGATGTATTTAGTAAATTTATGATGAAGCTAACTAATAAAAATCGAGAAATAAAAAAGATAAGTATTTTCACTATTGTTGAAATTTAAAATTTAATGAATAGAAAAAGCGACCAAATAGTAGATGTGGGCGTAAATAAAGCCACCATTCATAAATTATCAAAGCCTTACAGTTAAATACTTTTGACTTTTGATTATTAACTTTTGACTTCCGCGCACCAGTACTGGCAACATATCTCGGTTAAGCCTCGATAAGCCTCTTTAATAAGATTGGGAATGTTCTAGAGACTTTAGGAGATAGCGAAAAACTTTTTGATAAACTGAATTTCTACAAAATTAAAAATCATGATTAATCTAAAACAGTTACACGATCGCGACTTCAATCTTTGAATCGAAAAGATAAAAGAAACTATTCAAAATAGAGATTTTAAAAATATGGATTGGGATAATCTGTTAGACGAAATAGACGATATGGGAAAGTCAGAAAAGCGATCGCCGATTAAGCAGAAAGAAAGATTGAAGAAATCTAGTTTTTGTCAATAATTAAAGCGACAAGAAATAACCGTTAAGTAATTATCATCTACTGCATAAACAAGACGATTAGTATCATCAATACGACGCGAGCAAAAACCTGATAAGTTTTCTTTTAACGTTTGTGAGCGGGAAGTCCGACGCCATAACTTGTTTGGCGTTGGGATGATAGCGAGCTTTACATTTTTGACAAGCAATCTTCATAAATGCAGAGTGCCAATAAGCAGTACACTTGTGATGGGCGCAAGGTATAAACCTGAATTGACCCAGGATTGGGAACTACCCAACCTAGATGAGAGTGAAAGGTAGTTGTTGCAAATCAGTCTTCGGAACCTCCATAACTAGGGAAATAGATTAGAAATCGAATAATCGTAATGGATAGTAGTACCGATGGTCTATCGGGGAAAGAAATTGACTGTCAAGTCGTACTGTCGGGGAAGCAGTAGTGGGAGGCGTTTGCCGTTTGTACCAAAACTGTTTCTAGATAAGTGGCATGGGACAGTAAATGCTTGCTCGCGAGAGTGGGAAGCCCACGCTATACTGCTTGCAGTTAGCGATGGGAGGAAGTCACAGGTTCTGGCTTGCCAATGCCATCAAACGGAGTACTCTTTGCTGCTTTAATCAGCTTATTAATTCTTTTGAGCGTCTTTTTATCTTGACGCTGCCAAAAAACATAACTATCCCAAGCTTCATCAGTCCAAGCCAATATACGACTACTCATCCAATAAATCTTTTTCTGTCACTTGTCCTTGTCTATATTGAGCGATTGAACGTTCTAAGTGAGCAGCATTCTTCGGAGATTTCAGCAAATGAACAGTTTCTAACAAGCTAGTGACATCCTCCCAACGCTAATTGTGATGCGAAGCGAATCCTTTAGGGCTCCTTGCGTCGCAATATAGCGTGGGCTTCCCAATATCACTATTGGGCATTGCTCCCCTAACAGCATTAGCTGAGTTGCGCCACTTATCTAGAACAAAGTTCCCCGACAGTACGACTCTTAGTGCCAATTTCTTGAGCGAAAATGCGGTGTGGATTTTCCTCCCGCATTATTCGCGTGCTTTTCGGGAGTCCCCCGATACGTTTCTTGTCCTCGGTTACATATTTCTTGAGCCGAGGCTATATCTCTATCGACAACATAATTACATTCATGACACTGATGTAGTCTGACACTTAGATCTTTTCTAACTTCAGTTCTGCAATTAGGACAAGTTTGACTTGTTCCCCGATGATCTATCCTGCCGACAAAGACATCTCGCTCTTTGGCTACATATTCTAAGATCGAGCGTAGCTGACCAAAACTAGCATCAATTGAATGCTTGCCTAGCATTCCTTTGGCCATGATACCAAAGTCGCAATCTTCTACATAGATTGTGTTAGCCATAGAACAGAGTTTATGCGCTAATTTATATTGATAGTCAGCGCGTTTGAAAGCAATATGGTTATGTTGTTTGGCTACTTTGGTTCTTGCTTTTTCATAGTTCTCTCCCCGTTTCATTTTTCTCGACAAACGCTTTTGTAGCACTTTCAGCCGACTGTAGGCTGTCTTGAAAAACTTAGGTCTAGGTTCGGTGAAAGAGTCAGATGTAGCTATGTAAGATAGCAAGCCAACATCTACGCCAATGCTATGACCATGAGGTGTTGGACTAGGTAAAACAATATCTGATTCTATTGCTACCACAGCAAACCAACCTACGGCTTTTTTGACTATCCTTACCTGTTTGATTACAAAACCATCAGGTATTGGTCTGTGCAAATTGATCTGCACTTTTCCTAGTTTGGGTATTTGTATCTGCCAATCGCTTAAAGGATTGGTTTTGAACTGAGGAAACAAAATGGACTTCATTTGCCCATATTTTTTAAACCTTGGAAACCCAAATCCTTTTGCTCTGAAAGCATCCCAGCTATCATGCAGTCGTCTGATATTAGTTTGCAATACCTGTGACGGTACAGTCTTCAATCTAGGGAATTTCTTTTTTGCTTTGGGTAGGTTGTTTTGCTGTTGGTGGTAACTGGGAAACGGATAATCCGCAGCCATAATATATTCTGATTCCAAACTACATCTATCTACCGAACATTTTCTAGAAGCAATCCAATCTTTTAGTTCTCGTAAAGCATAGTTATAGCTAACTCTACAAGTTTTTAACCACTCGTCGAGTGATTCAATTTGACTGCTATCTGGATAAATGCGGTAAACATAATTTAGTATCATTTGCTTACTCTACTATCTTTGTGATGTATTGGTAGAATATTGGTTCGCAAAGCTCATATGCCAATCGCGGATTCACGGATAAACCGCACTCCGCCCTTCGGTCTCGAAGCGGTATCCGCTCTGAGACAGGCTTTTCATATGGGGCTGTCGCCTGTGGTTTCCCAGGCGTTTACGACGCGAAGCTAGTCCTTTAGGATAAGCCCCGTCCCGACGCTGACAAGAGTGGTACAGCGCGGGACTTCTCAGTCTAAATGTTAAAAAATTCTAGAGACATAATCACAGCATCATCTGCATCGCGCCTAGTGATTATGGTGTAGTCAGCATCATTAATTACTCGATCTAAAACAGTTTTCAGTTTATTTCTGGCTTCAGTAAAAGTAACTATTTTCATGGCTACAACCTGTCTTGTTAATAGTACAACTATAGCCAGTTATCTTTAATTTCAGCAAGCAAAAACAATAAAAAAGCGATCTCATTATTTATATAGTGCGATCGCCTTTATCCTAAAAACCCAAACCCTGTATCATAAAAGCGACCAATAAGATGTATAAACTGTAGGACTAGCTTTCTGAATGAATATACGTAAAATAGTGAAAGTCTAATTCTTATAACAACGACAGGAGACTGTAAATTGAAAAAAATAGAAGCTATTATCAGACCTTTTAAATTAGATGAAGTCAAGATTGCTCTAGTTAATGCTGGAGTAGTTGGAATGACTGTTTCTGAAGTACGTGGTTTTGGTCGCCAAAAAGGGCAAACTGAGCGTTATCGGGGTTCAGAATACACAGTAGAATTTCTGCAAAAGCTAAAAATTGAAATTGTAATCGAAGACGATCAGGTAGAAATGGTAGTAGATAAAATTATTGCTGCTGCACGCACAGGCGAAATCGGCGATGGTAAGATCTTTGTTTATCCTGTAGACCAAGTTGTCCGAATTCGTACTGGAGAGAAAAATTTAGAGGCAGTATAGTCCGATTTTTTAGCCCCCTAAACCATGCTGCTGTTCGCTTTTCAGACAGTCTATTTAGTATGAAACTAAAATCAGCTTCTATAGCTTTAGAAATGATCGGCTTTCAATGCTTTTAGGAAAAAGTTAGGTTTTGGGGGTAAAAACCACGGGTTATAACACGATATAAAATTAATTTACTTTCCAATATGTTTCATATATTAAATTATTTGGGCTGATTCCCCCAAGCTTGGGGGGTAGGGGGCTGAAACTAATTTTCAATACCCAACCAATTAATCTGGATGCGCTACTACAAGAGCGATTTTCTATCTATCTAGCTATTTTATTAAATTCAAAATAGCTTGTATCGATGATCCTGGATAGACTATACTGGTAAAAGTTAAAGTCACGGGCGAGTGGCGGAATTGGTAGACGCACCACACTCAAAATGTGGCGAGAAATCGTGGGAGTTCGAGTCTCCCCCCGCCCATAAGTTATTGAAAAGAAAGCTTTTAGCTTATCTAAAAATCGGTTAAATATAATTTAACTGGACTATAAATATAGATTAAAAAAACGCTGTACTTATACAAAAGTACAGCATTATAGTGTCGCTCAAAATAATCGATGTAATCTATTAGAAAAGCTTACTCAACACTTCCCAAGTTAAATAAGAAAGGAATACCACCTTGAGAGTCGCCACTTGTGACTAAAACCTTAGGCATTTGTGCGCCACCTTCTCGCCAGGCTTCGATCGCCTCTTTTTTTAGTACTAGTTCTCCACCTTGCGCTCTTAATGTTTCAGCCAGTAGTCTTTGAGCTTCTGCTTTACCCTTAGCACGGTTAATATCTGCCTGAGCTTGCTGTTCGGCTTCTCTAGCTACATATACAGCTCTTTGGGATTTCTGTTCGGCAATTTGTTTTTCCTCGACTGCTCGAGCAAATTCAGGAGAAAAACTAAGATCGACTACGCTAGTATCTAAAATTAGAATGCCATATTTATCTAAGCGTTCACTTAGAGCATTATCAAAGTCTTCTTTTAATTCATTGCGTTTGGTGATTGCTTCTTCTACAGTTCTTCTAGCTGCTGCAATTTTAAAAGATTCTTGAGTTTGGGGAGCAATAATTTTGGAAACGATATTTTGCAGTGTTCCTTGTTTACGGCGTATTTCCACTACTTCAATTGGATCTAAGCGGAAGTTAATCGCAAAGCTAGCTTTAAGATCTTGCAAATCTTTGGTAGAGCTTTGTGCGGGGACTTCAAATTTTTGTACCGTCAGATCGTAGATATCCACGTTGGAAACCAATGGGGGACGAAGATGAATTCCTTCTAGCAAAACACCGTCTTGAGCTTTCCCCAAAATGCTCAAAACCCCAGCCTGACCGGGATTAAGAATTATAAATGAATTGAAAGCGATCAAAAGTACTATAGCGGCAACAATACCACCTAGCAGAGGCTGCCAACTATTAGACGACTGAGTATTCAAGCCGATATCTCCTATATGTATATAAAATTAGTCTGTTAATGGTATTTGCAAGTTTATCGTATTTAATGACTTAGCAGGAATGAATAGTAATGAACTACTTACACCAAATAAGCGATTTGTTAGCGACTTCGCAACAACCAACTGCTCAACAATTTTCGTTAATTGCCCAGGCTGGATATTATGCCGTAATTAATTTAGCGATGTCTAGTTCAACTAATACTTATTACTTAGACAAATCAATGTGGTCTACCCAATCAAAAACTGCTGTAAACAAATAGTGTACTGTTCCACAGACATGAAAATTGTTTTTATCGCATAATAAACAATATAAGAATATTTACAGTGCTAAGCAATTAAATCAGCATGGGGATTGAGCAGCAAGAGTATCGCCAACGCCAACGAAAATTAATGTCCAAAATTGGCGCAGGAACGGCAATTTTTCGTAGTGCGCCGATGGCAACTATGCACAACGACGTTGAATATACCTATCGTCAAGAAAGTAGTTTTTACTATTTGACAGGCTTTAATGAACCAGAAGCCGTAGCGGTATTCGCCCCCCATCATCAAGAACACCAGTATATTTTATTTGTTCAGCCTAAAGATCCTGAGAAAGAAACCTGGACAGGGTATCGCTGTGGTGTGGAAGCAGCTAAAGAAATTTATGGGGCAGATGAAGCCTATCCAATTGGCGAACTAAATGAAAAACTACCCCAGTATTTAATTAATGCCGATCGCATTTACTATTATTTAGGTAATGATGAGAAATTTAACCAGCTAATAATTTCTCATTGGCAAAGATTAATGCAGGGTTATCAAAAACGCGGTAAAGCACCCTTAGCGATTGAAGATACTCGTCCTCTGACTTTTCCAATGCGGTTGGTAAAAACCCCTGGAGAAGTAGCCCTGATGCGACAGGCAACTAAAATTTCAGCAATGGCACACAATCGCGCCCGCGAATTTGCTCGACCAGGAATTTATGAATATCAGGTACAGGCAGAAATAGAGCATATTTTCCGTAAAGAAGGGGGCATTGGTATTGCGTACCCCTCGATCGTGGCATCGGGAGAAAACGCCTGTATTCTGCACTATATTGAAAATGATCGTCAAATGCAGGATAACGAGCTTTTGCTAATTGATGCTGGTTGCTCTTATGGCTACTACAACGGTGATATTACCCGCACTTTTCCTGTAGGTGGTAAATTTACTCCAGAACAAAAAGCCCTGTATGAAATTGTCTTAGAAGCGCAGTTAAAAGCGATCGCCGAAGTACAGCCAGGAAAGCCTTACAATGAATTCCACGATATGGCTGTCTGCGTAATTGTTCAAGGTTTATTAGATTTGGGATTACTCCAAGGCGACTTGGAAGAGATTATCAAGGAAGAAAAATACAAGCCGTTTTATATGCACCGTACAGGGCATTGGCTGGGCTTAGATGTCCATGATGTCGGAGTTTATCGGCACAACGAAGATTGGCAAAATCTTACTCCAGGACACATAGTCACAGTTGAACCAGGAATTTATATTTCGCCCCAGATCAAACCCGCCGAAGGACAGCCAGAAATTCCCGATCGCTGGAAAGGAATTGGTATTCGCATCGAGGATGACTTGTTAGTAACACCCGATGGACATGACATTTTGACTTCAGACGTACCCAAATCGATTAAGGATATGGAGAGATAAGCCGACTTATCGATGAACCAGTAATTAATAACAAACAACAAACAATCACAACAGATTAATTATCATTTTTAACAAATTACCTACAGTGAAAATTGCCCAAATAACCGAAGAAATCATTCACGGTAAAGGTTATGTTATGCTACCTAACCTTTTGAGTCTTAAAGAAACAACGGCAGCCAGAAATTTAATTCTTCAACTTGCCGAACAAGAAAAACAGCAAAATAAATTAATTGTTGAGGGGCGAAAAGAGAGACTATACGGTTTGCTCTACAAGGGAGATGTTTTTACTAACCTAGTTCAAGATCGGCTGATTCTCTCAGTGATTGAAGCAATTATTGGCGAAGATGCGATTTTGGGCGGTTTTTCGGCACATATCCTCCATCCAGGCGCCAAAAGAATGGGTATTCACGTTGATTATCCCTATTGGGCAATGTCTTCCCCCTTCCCTAAATACCCGATTTTAGAACTTCAGGTGATTTGGTTAATGGAAGATTTTACTGCCGATAATGGCGCACCTTTGTTTGCTGCGGGAACACAGAATTTGGCGACTCAACCCGATAAAAAACAGTTTAAAAAAGCTGCTGAAAAGATTACTGGAACAGCAGGAACAGCAATTATTTCTCACGGACTTTGCTGGCACGATACTTCGGAAAACAAAAGCGATCGCCCCAGAGTATCTTTACTGGGAAACTATACACCGCAATACGTTCATCCTTTAGAAAATAATTTGTTCGACCATCAACCAAAAACGATTCAAAACGCCAGTCCAAGATTACAAAAACTACTGAGACATACCTGGATGTCTAAAGCCGAACCGATATACGGCATGAAGTTTATTAAATAAATCAATACAGCAACAGTTTATCCAAATCGATCTTAATCTCAGCAAAAGCTTGAGATGTTACTGACCCCGATTGATATTCAGTAGTTTGCGAGTAATGAGTGTTTTGCAGTTGAGTGTGAATAATCAGTTTTTTATTTTTTAAATCAATTATCCAATATTCGGGTATTCCATTGCGGGCATAGGTAATAATTTTCTGTTCTAGATCCTTTTTCAAAGTTCTATTAGATACCTCAATCAACCAATAAATATCTTGTGGATAAGGGTGATGACTGCGATATATAGTTTCTGGTAGTTGAACTATAGCTATGTCTGGTTCTGGTTCAGAGTTATCTAAGGTGATTGGATGACCTTCTCTTACATGGGCCTGTCCTTTGAGTAAATCTCTCAAGTAATCGCTTACAGATTGATTGGTATAGCTATGCTCAATTCCCTCTGGACTCATCTCAACAATATTTCCTTCGAGAAGTTCAACTGGTTTTCCCTCTAACACACCAGCGTCAACCAGTTCATGCCATTCATCTACTGACCATTGATAAATAATTGAAGTCATGTCTGCTGATTTTTTACCGTCACTTACGGCACTTTTGGGTTGAGTAGAACACACAAGTTCAATCGCAAAAGCTAATAATCTTCTGATAGCTCAGTTTTTCGTTACAGTCCCTATTATATTGGATCGATAGAGTAATAAGCTTCGCCCGTGCATGATTAGCTAGATCGCTCCTCCAGCTACTAAACTAATACTTCTAACAATTGCTTTTGGAGAAAACGTTGGTACTAGATTACTCATGAATTGATCTACAGTTTTTAGCGCGCGATCGCAAAAGTAAAGGTTTTGACGAAAGTTAGATTTATACTATTACATTGAGGTTAAGTTGTTGATTGAAAATTCTCGATCTAGGTAACCGCGATCAAGGTTTTGATATCCTAGAGTTAATTAAATCTGAGGCTAGTAGGACTTTAGTCATTGCTGCTGAACTTCCTCTAGAGACAAATGCTGATGGCTTGGTGCAAGTAGGTAAAACTCGTGTAACTCTAGACACTGTTGTTACTGTATTTAAGCAGGGAACTACGGCTGAGGAAATTGTCTATCGCTATCCATCACTGAAGATAGCGGATGTCTACGCCACTATTGCATTTTACTTAAATAATCAACAGGAAGTAGAAGCATATTTACAACAGCGACAAAAACAAGCTTAGGAAGTTCGCAAAATGAACGAGATAAAATATGAATAGCTATTTAATTGAAATTTAGCCAACCAAATAAATCTACTGCTGAAAGTTGCCAATTTGCTAAAGCTTCTAAAACCAATAAAATATCATTATCAGCTTTAACTACGGGAGTCGAATTAGGTTCAAAAATTACCACCGATTCATCTTCAGGATCAATCAACCATCCTAGTTTTGTTCCTTGATTTAAACAAAAAGTAATTTTTCTAATTACTCGATTAGCTGATTGATTGGGAGAGAGTATTTCAATTATCCAATCTGGAGCAATTTCAAACTTATTGGTAATTCTGCCATTAACTTTTAGGGAAATATTTTGCCATTCAAACACTGCAACATCAGGCACAATCGAACTTTCTGCAAAGTTACAACGTAACTCAGGAAATGCACAAACTAGTTTTTGTTGTTTACCGACTTGATTGATTTCTGTAACTAAACTAGCTTGTAAAACACTATGTTCTCCTTGTGGCATTGGTTTTTGAGATATTTCTCCTGCTAAGTATTCTTGTTCTGGCTTGGTTGGTGCAAGTTCCAAGAATTCTGCCAATGTCGGTTTAGATATAGTCTGATTGGGTAAATTCATTTTATTTTTGACTATATTTTCTCGATTTTTTAAGTCCTATAAAGAAATCATTCCCCTAAAGCTTCAAAAATTAGCAATTGCCATCAATAAATGTTCGTCTCAATGTCTTCTTGCTATAAAGTCTTTTAAACTAAAAAAAATCATTTTAGATCTTTTTTAAAAAGCTGGGGACTAAAAACCAATGAGTTTTAACCAAGCAAAATTAAATCAAGCGTAAATTAATTTAAAGTTTCAACTCTGGGTGTACCATCGGCTTCAATCCAAATCAATTGCTTAATCCGACAAGTTTTAGCATATTGCTTAATTGCTGCTTCAGATCGCTCACCTAAATCAATTTCAACCCTGGCAGAATCGTCTTCACTTCTTAATTGACGAGCGTATCTAAGGGCGATCGCTTCTACTTTAGTAGTCGTGGGAATGATTATACAATCGCTTGCAGGAGCTTGTTGGGGTAATTTTTCGGTGGATAATAAACAAGAATGTAAATCTTCGATGTAGAGAGAAAAACCAATCCCAGGTGATGATTTACCTTGAGGATCGTATAGTCCCAATAATCGATCGTAACGCCCTCCTTCAGCCAAAATATAAGACTGTTGCTCCTGAAAACTGACTGCTTTAAAGACAATCCCTGTATAGTAATCAAAGGTTTGCAACAGACTGAGATCGAGTGTTAGGGGTAAAGGACGCTCACAACTATTATTAAGTAATTCAATTAAAGATTTAAGATTATTAACTGTTTCCTGGGCAGCAACATCTAAATCCAGACTAGAAATCTTGCTTAAAACGTCTGCTGGCTTGCCTCGTAAATCAAACAATAACAAAGCTCGTGCTTTCAAATCTGCTGTCAATTCTAATTTTTCTAAAGCAATACGATCGAGATTCGCAATACAATTACGTACTGAGGTACGAATTGATTCTGGAAATACTGCCAAAAGCGATCGCGTTAATCCTGCTTCTCCTAACAAAATTGACCAATCTGGTATACCCAAGTCATATAAACAGTCTGCCAACAACAAAATAATTTCAACATCAGCCAAAACACCTCCAGCAAACAGTAGCTCAACTCCAGCCTGATAAAATTCTAGCTGGCGACCATGATGACTTGACGGTGGGTTACGAAATACATTGGCACGATAGCAAAGACGTTGTGGATAAGTATTGCCTGCCATCCTAGTTACTGCTGCACGGGCAATAGAGGCAGTTAATTCAGGACGCAATCCCAAAGAGTTTTCGCCGTTATTGCGTAGTTGAATCACTTTAGAGGGTTTAATTGCACCACCTGCGGTTAGGGTATCGAGCCATTCCAAAGTAGAGGTGACAATTCGCTGATAGCCCCAAGTTTGAAATCTGTGTTGCAGGCGATCGTTAATCCAACGCTTTTGCTCTACTTCTAAAGGCAGTAAATCTCTAGCTCCAGCAGGGGGTTGATAAATCATTTCTAGTAAAATGGCGAATTCGCTGTGAAAAGTCAACGGGATATACTGAATAATAGCCAGCAACCCTTAACTTAGATATTGATAGTAATCTCTACTTGTGTCATCTTACTTTTTTTTCGTCCCAAAAAATCCACTAAAGAAGCCACTATTAGCTGGTTTATTATTTTGCTCGGCATTTGGTATAGAACCAGGATTAGATGTTTTAGATTTGTTGACTGTTTTGGCTAGTTTGTCCAACGCCTTCTTGCTTTCGATGACGATTTGGTTATGAGGTTCTGCTTCGTAGGCTTTACTTATATGAACCTTTGCCATGGTCAATTGTTTTTTGTTTAAATAAGCTCTTCCCATGACTGCATGAGCGATACCGTGATTTGGATCTATTTTTAAAGCATCTTTTAACTCTTGGATGGCGTGGTCAAATTCTTCTTTAGATATATATTGTTGAGCGCGATTGACAAATGCAGCCACTCTTGATTCTTTAGTTGGTTCTTCTACTTTGGCTGTAGCGTCAGAAGATTCAGAAGGTACTTGAGTTACTGTAGTTTGATTCTGAGCTACGGTTTGTTGAAGTGCGATCGCTTTTTCTGGAGCAGGTGTGACATTACGATTAAGATGATTAATTGCGCGATCGTGTTTAAGCATTAAGTAAACTAAATTCAGCTCGCTAATTACTTCAATTTCTTTTTCCGTTTGTTCTAATAATTTATATTGTTCGCCAGTAAGCTTGCTTAATAGTTTAGGATAAACCAATTCCGCACTATCTCTAGCCTTTAATAGCTCTTGAGCCAGTTGGCTTTTCACTGTAATTTTATCTTTATTTTCCACTAAGCGTTTGCCAATCTGAGTCAAAATTAGCTTATGTTCGGCAAAAGTGGTTTTTCGCGATAGTTGCTCATAAGCAGGATTAACCAGCTTCGATAAGATTTGTCCCGCTGTTTTCATTTTGGCTGCATCGGAGCGACATTTATCTGGATGGAGCTTTTGGGCAATTTTCAAATATTGTAAGCGAATTTGTTGAGGTTCAGCGTCAAGTGACACGCCTAGAACTGCATGATGATCTATTATGTTGAGCTTAAAAAGTCCGTGTTTAATCGCGAATGACATAAGAAATAAAGATATAAATTATCAGCAATAAGACATATCCTTTTCATGGAAATATCAATTAAGATACTAGCTGTATTTATATAGTTCCCTGAACTCTACACGAATCAACCAACGAGTTAATAAATTTTGCGTTGCAGTTTAGTAATAATTGAAGAGTAAGAATCAAGGTTGTTAAAGTTCTTCGCTGTTGGACAGCAAAAAAATGAAGCCGTCTCTAAAACAAAGCTTGATTTTTGGAATGAAAAATTAAATCAACTGGGCGATCGACTATTGGGCTAAATCCATAACCTTATCAAATCGAAAAACTCTTTTTTGCTTCTTATTGTTGAGGAACAGTAGGTTGAGGAGTACTTGATGTAGGAGTAAATAGGCTATTATAGGTTTCGTAAACGGCTTTACTCAAAGGAGTCAAGATGTTAGTAATTAATCCTTCTACCGTAGTTGCAGGAGTTTGAGCTGGGGCAGGCTGGGTGACAACTGGTTGCGGTGGTGCTGGCTGTTGCTGAGGTACAGCAGGCCCAGAAGGATTAATGTTGGCAGGATCGTTAGTTGTTGGAAGAGTCACGACATTCTCTAGTACCTGGGGACTAGGGTTATTGCTCATGTATATGTGCTGTATAGCACTTCCTTGATAAAGACGCTTGGTAAACTGCCAATTTGGATCTAGTTCAATTTTCATTGGTGCTTCTACGACACCATTTGTAGTACCGATAACTAAATCTTGTCGAGCGGGATCTTGATGATCGGCAATCAACTGAAGCTGTCCATTATTTTCAACTAAGTTAAGCATATATTCTACCTTGTCGTCTTTTGCGTTGTATCTTAGGGAATAACCGTTGGTATCAACTGCTTTACGACAGCTATTAGTATGATCGAAATTGAGCAGCAATAAATCCACCGTAGTCGGATAACTACCTGATTCTTGCCAACAGGCTTGTTGTCCAGGAACTTGCTCGATAATTGCCAGCTTATATCTTCTGTAGCTGTAAGGAACTGCAACCGCTACAAATTGGCTTTGATCTACAGCAAATTCATCAAATTCGATCGCCTTAGCTGATTGCCAAGGCGCGATCGCGCTAACTCCTAAAGTTGCTACAGTAGCAACTTTGACAGGCAGAGATAATTTCATGTCTTGGTAATTGAGGTTAGTTTTAAATCCAGAGATTACTCCGCCATTCCTATCCAAAAAAGCAAGTAAGATGACTAAGCTGGCTCTGACTGCTAGTTAATGACTACGTATTACTTTAATTGAGCGAGCAATTTTATTTTATAATACAGCCCTCACTACATAAATTTGGTTAAAAAAACTTCAAACATTTGCAGGTTGAAAACTAACTTTTGCCTGAAAAGTTTAATTAAAATTATTAATGAACTGCGATTAACGGTTGCAGATTACTTTGCCTGAAAATGAACCAATAATTTACGATTTCCATTCGGCTAAGGCTGGAGTTTCGGCTAAAGCTTTGCTTAGAGCATCATGAATGAAGCTATTTGTTGCCAAGATCCGTCCCGAAGGAATATCCAAAGAACTGCCATCATAAGCGGTTACCTTGCCTCCAGCTTCTCGCAAAATGACAATTCCTGCCGCCATATCCCACGGCTGAATTCCTCTTTCCCAGTAGCCGTCTAATCTACCACAGGCGACTCCCGCCAGATCCATCGAAGCACAACCAAGACGACGAACTCCTTGGGTTAAATGAGTCAAATGACAAAACTCTGCATAATTATTGTCTGTAGTTTCTTGGCGATCGTAGGCAAAACCAGTAATTAACAAGCTTTTATTTAAGTCTTTAGTTTGAGAAACTTGAATTGGACGGCGATTACAGGTTGCCCCCAATCCTGTTGCGGCGCGAAATAGCTCATCACTAAAAGGATTATATACAGCACCCACCGCAGGAACTCCATCAATCATCAAGCCAACTGAGGTTGCTGCTAAAGGTAAGCCGTGAGCGTAGTTAGTTGTACCATCCAAAGGGTCGATCGCCCAAAGATATTTACTATCAGCATTACCTAATGCCCCCGACTCTTCCGCCAGAATCTGATGCTCTGGCAAATGACGCTTGAGTACTTTTAGTACCTCTGCTTCTGCTAGCTTGTCAGCTTCGGTTACTAAGTCTCCTGGACGACCTTTTTCCTGAATATTATTTAATTTACCCCAACGTTCTTTTAATACTGCCCCCGCAGCCAAGACTGATTCGGTAGCGACATCGAGAAAGGTTTGTAATTGTTCGGCAGCAGGTTGAGTCATTGTTTATTCATTGAACGAAATTGACTAGGAGTGTAGCGCATTGCCAGCTTTGGATTCCAGATTCCGTAACCCATCAGGCGAGCATATTCTTGAGACTCCATAAGCAGCTTACTATAGGAATGGTCATATCTATCGTTTGCCAGTACACATCCTGATTGAACTAATTGCTGACTAATTAAGGTTTTGTTTTGCCAAATGTGAGCCGTAAGACGGTTAAAGCGATCGCGCTGCGCATCTTCCTGCTCGATCTCAATCGGCAACCCCATCACTAACTCAACCAATTTTTTTTTGGCAGCTTCTCCCCAAGGAGACTGACGCAGATCGGGTGCATCAATTCCTGTAATTCTGACTTGAGCAACCTCAGATGTTCCTGTGAATAAAACTTCAAGAGTTTGACCGCTAACTACCCGCGTTACTTTCCCCGAAAGCAAATTTGCTGGATTAGGTTGAGAACTACAGCTCAACAACAATACCAAACAGCAACAAATAAAAACTGTTTTAATCTTGAGCATTTTTCAAACAAGGCGTAACAACATCAAAAAGATAAGTCGTTAACCGCATTTCGTCAGCAATTACTCGCTACATAATTACTTATTCTTTCTGCTTTGAAATCAATCTTCATCCAAAGGTAAGCCAAACCTAACTTTACCTCTAGCAAAATAGCGACCAAACTGCATTTGATATACTTCGTCTTCGTCTTGAGTTTCTACTTCTAGATCCGAACGGGGATAGCTAACACAAAGTAAAGCGTAACCCCGATCTTTGAGCTTGGGAGATAGCCCCATGGCCTCTGGTTGAGCTAGTTTTCCTGAAATGATCTTGGCAGCACAGCTAGTACAAGCACCATTTCGACACAAAAAAGGTAACTTAGCACCTTGTTGTTCGGCAGTTTGCAGAATGTATTGGTCTTCTCTAACTTCGACAATATGTTCTTTACCTGTAGCGCGATCGCGCACCTTAACAATATGGGTTTTAGTCATTTATTTAAAGATCCTTGCTGCTTAAATATTTTTTAAATTACTTATTTTGTAGTCTACAGCAAAAAGAATTGGCAAAACTTTGACAGCAACAACTAACCATGTATAATTAAAAATCGTACGTCGCCTGGAGAGGTGGCCGAGTGGTCGAAGGCGCAGCACTGGAAATGCTGTAACGGGGTGACTTGTTCGGGGGTTCGAATCCCCCCCTCTCCGCTTTATTTGAGAATTTACTCTAAGCATTTTTTCAAGAGCGATTTAATCTTTCGAGCTTTTATCCGATAATAAAGATTGGAGTTATCAATTTTCAGATTAGATAGAAAGTGAAAAAGTTAATCCGCGGTCTTGATAAATTTAGGCAAACTTATGTCAGTAGTCATCAGGAGCTATTAGAACAGCTTTCTCAGGGGCAAAAGCCCAGAGTTTTGTTTATTGCCTGTTCTGATTCTAGAGTCGATCCTAACTTAATTACCGATACTGAGATCGGGGAACTATTTGTCATTCGCAACGCTGGCAATATTATTCCTCCCTATGGTGCAGCAAATGGCGGAGAAGGGGGAACAATTGAATATGCAATTCAGGCTCTAGGTATCGAGCAAGTGGTTGTTTGTGGACACTCTAATTGTGGTGCCATGAAAGGATTGCTCAAGCTTAATCAGCTACAAAAAGATATGCCTTTAGTTTACGACTGGCTTAAGCACGCAGAGTCAACTCGTCGCCTAGTGATAGAAAACTATCCTCACTATAAGGGCAAAGATTTGATGGAAATCTTGGTAGCGGAAAACGTACTAATTCAAATCGAAAATCTTAAAACTTATCCGATAGTTAGGGCTAGACTCCATCAGGGAAGACTCAAGATTTATGCCTGGATTTACAATATCGAGACAGGTAATGTTTTAGCTTATGATGCTCGCACTCATACCTATATTCCCCCTGAAGGTCAAATATTACAAGAAGAATCAACAGTTCGTTCTTTCTCCACTGCTGATAATCGCGAGTCTTTAATTCCGATTAAGAAAGAATTAGAAGCTTTACTAAAATTATCCCCTGAAAGTTCTAGTGACGCTGAAGAAGCAACGCGATCGCTCGTAACTTTATTTGATCAAGCGCGACGCAATGGAATGAACAATATTGAACTACAAAATTATCATTCTTTGTTTTCAGAATCGGTACAGCTTTGGGCAGAAAAAATATATTCCCGCGCCTAAATTAACTAATTAACTAAAATTCATTTGAGGAAGCTAATAGCTTTAACAAAGATTACCGTATCTAAACCAAACCTATAAACTAAATCAGAAATGGAAGTTATCCCGGCAATAGATTTACTAGACGGCAAATGCGTTCGTCTTTACCAAGGTGATTATAACCAAGCTTCAATATTTAATAATAATCCCGTAGAAGTCGCTCGTCAGTGGGCAGATGAAGGTGCAACCAGACTGCACATAGTAGATTTGGATGGAGCTAAAGCGGGAAAATCGGTTAATTTAGCTGTAATTGAAGCGATCGCCAAAGCCATTGTCATTCCCATACAGGTGGGAGGGGGATTACGCGATCGCGCAGGGGTGTCCAGATTACTCGACACAGGTGTACAGCGAGCTATCCTGGGTACGGTGGCGGTAGAAAAACCAGAGTTAGTGACACAATTGTGTCAGGAGTTTCCCGAACAAATTGTCGTGGGTATTGATGCCCGCCAAGGCAAAGTAGCTACTAAAGGATGGTTAGAAACTTCAGAGGTTGCAGCAACGGATTTAGCGCACCGCATGGCACAGCAAGGGGTAGCAGCAATTATATACACCGATATTCATCGTGATGGTACATTGACTGGCCCTAACATGGAGGCTTTAAGAGAACTAGCTGAATCAATTGATATTCCCGTGATTGCCTCAGGTGGTGTTAGCTCTGTGACTGACTTGTTAAGTCTGTTGAGTTTAGAATCATTAGGGGTTATCGGTGCGATCGTCGGGCGGGCGATATATACTGGCGATGTTAGTCTTAAAGAAGCAGTAAGGGCAGTTGGTGATGGGCGTTGGCAGGATGTTCCCCCCGATACTGGTACTTTTATCGCCTAGAAATTATCCCCTAGAATAAATTTTACCAAGGGCAACATTATAAATGAGTTTGAGACTACAAAAAAAAGCTCGCTAAACCGCTTTAAATATTACTTAGACCAATCAATGTGGTCTGCCCAACCTACTACTCAAACTGTTATTTTCCTTGAATTTTTAAGAAGCGATATGCTCTAAAGGATATGCCCTAAAGGACTCCCTAAAGGGTATATGCGTAGCGGTATCCTTTAGGACACCTTCGGACGATGCCCTAAAGGACTAGCTTCGCGTCGCGAAGCGAGTGCTTTAGTATAAGCTACGCGTCGTATTAACGATTAGCTTATAGCTTTGATAACCCTTAAATTGCCTTAACCCGAACTGAGCTTAATACAGGTTTCCATCTTGGCATTAGTTTTAATTCCTTGGGGATCTATGTGGGTGGCTGCTGCTTGATAACCCTGATTTTGTAAGGCGGTAATTAAGTGCGATCGCTTGGGTAGATCCAGCTTGCCTCGGCTACCAATTTCGCTCAAAGTGTAAAAGTATGGTGGAAAATTTATTTCTCCCTGCATTAATTTAAGTAGCTTGACTATTTTTTGCCAATTTAATTTCTCAGCCAAGACGATCAAACGTTCTATTTGCTGTGGATCGTGTAATTGACCGAGCCACATCGCTCCACTGACGGTTACGGCAGGAGCATCACAGGTGCAGCCGATCTGGTTTAATTTGCGCCAGGTAAAAGTTTGATAGTTACCGCAACTATGACAATAACTTAGAAAGCCATAGTTGCTGGCAGTTAATTGCGGTTTAGATACCAAACGCAGCATTACACGGTAAGTTTGCCCGGTAAACACCGAAAATATTGGTTTAATACCCAATCCTTTAGTAGCAGCTTGTTGTTGAGTGGTGCCAATGAGTAATCTTAAAGCTTGCTCTTGAATTGCCGGATGGGAACGAGCGATCGCTCCATAGGTCTGAACGGTTTTTTCTGGAGGGTGACCTGTTATAATCCGTCCATCAGTGCTAGTGAGATACATTAATCCACCAATTTTGGTTGCCCACAGCATACTATTTAGATAGGGAACTGCACTACCAAAACAGTCGACATCTACCAAATCAAAATAGTCTCGTTGTTGATAACAATGAAAGAAAACTCGATGAGCATCTTGATGGGTAATTTGATAATTGTTAGAGGCGATCGCTCTTAGCAAGTTTTGCTGTAAGATCTGATTAAGCTGCGGATTTCCTTCATTGATCCAAAGGTAACTGGCATTGCTTTCCTGCCAATAGCGCAAGCTGCGAACACCACAGCCTGCCAAAGCATCCAATACTCTTAGACTACCCCGATCTTGTCGCTCAACTATGGCAGCTAATACTCCTAAATCGCGGACAAATTTATTTTGGGGATTATAAAAAGCATTACCTACCTGAAATCTAGCTTTTCCTTCCTGATGCCAATCGCCTTGACCGCTCAATAAATATTTCCTTTTAATTATTATATTTTTTAATTACCGATTGCTTTTGAACTGTTTCTAACAACTCGTCAATTATTCGGTTATGAAAATAGTGGGGAGGATTCCATTTAACCCATTCTGAAGCGTTATGCTCAGTCATGACAATTTCTAATTCTTCACTTACCCAACCAAAAAAAATAACTAAAGATTTCTCTACTTTTTGACCGCCAAAACGCCTGTAGCGAGGATAATAAATCGTTCTAAACCTAAAATCTAATTCCAAGCAAACTTGCCTTTTAGAAATTCCAGTTTCTTCAAATAATTCTCTTAAAGCACACTGTAACTCTGTCTCTCCTGGTTCGATATGACCTTTGGGCAAGTCATAACGATACGATCGCTTCATTAATAAGAATGATGGTTGCTTGGTTCGAGTGAAGCAAATTACGCCACAGGATTTTACTTTTTGCATGGAGAGCGATCGACGACAGAGACGATCTTAATCAAAATAGGTGTTTCAAGTCATAATTTAAATGTTTAGTTCCTCAGGTAAACTAAAGCTACCATCAGCATTATTGGGAAAGGCGATCGTCTTTCTCACTGCATTAATTGGCAGTACACCATAAAGATGAGGATATAGTTCTGTACCCCCTTCTAAGTTTTCTTCAATTAGACTGCTATTTATTTTAGAGGATTCAATGACCAATATAACAAGACCACTTTGCCCCCTATAAAATCTATGGGCTACTGTCAAGAGTTGATGACCATAGGAACAGTGAATAAAGCGATCGCGAGCAAAACCTAATGGTTCGTATTCTCCAGTGGCTTGAGCATCATTCCACTCAGCAGCAGAAGTTATATGATATACTACACCGCTGCTCAATTTGACTCTCCACTAATGTGAACAATTATCTCTCTGTAATTACTACGTTGACGATGCTCCCAAAGATAAATTCCCTGCCATGTACCTAAAACCAATCTTCCTCCAGAAATGGGAATATTTTCTGAAGTATGGGTTAAAGCAGATCTAATATGAGCTGGCATATCATCCATCCCTTCCGCACTATGAATATAGCGAGTAGAATCTTCAGGGACTAATTGCGCAAAAAAGTTTTCTAAATCGGTTAATACATCAGGATCGGCATTTTCTTGAATCAATAAAGATGCAGAAGTGTGGCGCACAAATACAGTACATAGTCCAGTCTCAACATTGGACTTAGCTACAGCCTGTTCAACTTGGCTGGTAATCTTGTGCAGCGATTTACCTGTAGTTTTAATTTTTAAAGCTGTTTGATGATGTTTCATTGATTATGCTGTCAAGTGAATTAACTTCGTTGGCATCTAGACGGGATGATCAGCTATCAGCTTTATCGTTGGGAGCTTTGGGGCGTTTATTAACGTTTGGCTGATTGTTAGCCGTATTTGCTGAATTTGAATTTTCTCTGGCTTCTGCTTCTAGCTCTTGAACTGTCGGATTTAGATTACAGCGAGCAAATAAAGACTTAATCACCTTTTGTTCTTCATCAGGGAGAGCAAACCACCAGGGAAGATGACCAGCTGGAGCTTTGCTAGGTTCAAAATCTAGTTCATCGTAGAGTAGATAACCAGTGCCATTAATAACTTCGCCTTTTTTCCAACCTACTTTGGTAGCGAAACGTCGCCAAGTTTGGGTAGAAAAATCTCCTTTTTGATTCACGCTCTGCCAAACTTCTTGTTGGGGACTAAAGCCAAATTTATTATCACTATATTTTTTCCACAGATAATCAACAGTTCTAATATCAGGACAGGAAAATTCAGCAATAGTATTTAACTCGATGAATACATGCTCATTCTGCTGCTTAGCAGTTTTGACGATTTGCTCGACTAGCTGGTAGGTATGAATATCTGCCTCTGACCATTTTTTCTCTCTCAGTAAATTACGTAGCTTAGTATAGTCAATCCCAGTTTTTTGAGAAATCAAAGATATCTTTCTAGTAGTGGTGGGAATGGCAATCTCTTCTGATTCTACTGATTCAGGTTGGACTGCTGCTTGTGATTGTGCTTCTGGCTGAGTCGCTTCGGGTTGGACTGCTGTTTGTGATTGTGCCTCTGGCTGAGTCGCTTCGGGTTGGACTGCTGCTTCTGGCTGAGTCGCTTCTGGCTGAGTCGCTTCGGGTTGGACTGCTGTTTGTGATTGTGCTTCTGGCTGAGTCGCTTCTGGTTCGACTATTACTTCTGGCTGTGCTTCTGAATTAGATGTTGCTTGAGAAGGCTGGGTCGTAAAAGTTGGTACAGAAGAAATGTTATCTGGGTCTGTTGATTCTGCTGGTTCTGATTGTTGAGCTACTTCAGAAGTTGGTGCTGGCAGTTGAGTTTCAGCAGCAGGTTGAGTATTCAGTTTGGCGATCGCCTGTTGATAGCTGTTAATGGGAATAGCATAATTAGAAGTCCCTCCAGATATGGCATTAATATTAGCCTCTCCATGAACTCCGATCATTAAGCCATTTTTGTTGAACACTGGCCCGCCACTCATGCCTGGGAAAGCTTCACCGTTATACACCAAAGAATAGCCGTTTTCCGTTGATGTTGGCAGTATACCAACTAAATTAGCCGTAAAAAAGCGATAGTAACGATTATCTTCTTCCCGTAGTTCACCTGGATAGCCTGCGAAATATACGTTTTGTCCTTCGCTCAAGTTACTAGCATCTCCCAATTCAGCAGTCTGGTAATTTTGGTCGCTATTGAATTTGAATACGGCTAAATCTAGCCCTGGCAATTGTTTAATACTGGCGGGGTCAGCCTGATGCACCCTTCCATCAATAGTCTGGGCAACATAGTCTCCTTGATTTTTCATCACGTGCCAGTTGGTCAACACGGTATAAACATTATCAGAGCGATCTATTAGTGAGCCAGAACCAAGGTTAGCCCCATCAATACGAACACTAATTTGTTTAGCTCGAAGATTAACTTCTTCTGGGGAAAGAGCCTGCGCTAGTTGGGCAACGGCAGCCTTGGTGTATTGTGGTTCTAGTCCCACAAATAACCAGCCTAAGATGATAGTACAGCCTACTGTTCCTCCAATTAATAATTGGCTAATTTTGCTCGTAAATTTCATATATTTAACTCCAATAAGTCTAACTAATAATGTTCATTGGTATTGACGTTTAAATTTGCTAGTGTTCCGTACCAAGATATTGAGTTAGATTCGACAAACTACTGATAAAAATTGAATAGGAATTTATTATAGATGATGAATTATTAACTATTGTACTTGTACACTTGATGTGAATTAAAAATTACTTTCAACCCGATTGTGTACCAAGGTTACTATTGCTTATGTTTGGGTTCTCTTTCAGAAGTAGGAACAAAAACACTCAAGCTTCTGGGAAGACACTTAATTTCTAGTGGTGTATTGCCGATAATTTCGCCGTCAAGTACGACTTTTTGCACAGGGTTAGCCGAAATTCTGACTTTGGGCGATCGCAAATGAACTATATTATCTAGTCCTGCATTGGTCTTGATTAAAGCAGCACCTAACATACTTAAAATTGTGGTTACTGCCTGTATTTTGTTATCTACGGTAGCAATAGTAATATCTAATAAGCCGTCATCAGCGACAACTTCCCCAATTCCTTGAGCTAACACCGAAGTTGGTGGCGCAGCATTGGCGATCGTAATTGCTCCTGCTTGGAAAGTTCGGATCTCTCCATCTATTTCTATTTCTGCTTCAAATAACTGTTGTTCGTCAAGCTGTTGCCAGCCAGCCATTAAATAAGCCAATGTTCCCCAACGGTTTTTCGCCTCGCGGTCTGCTTTTTCGATCGTCTCTGCTTCGTAGCCAATTCCCGCCAGCAAAATTAAGGGTAAATTGTTACAAACAGCTGTATCCACTACCCGTGTTTTTCCCGCCAAAATTATTTCGCAAGCCCGTCGCATTTGATTAATTTGCTGGGTAATGCCCAACGCCATACTAAAAGCGTTCGCTGTACCTCTAGGGATAATACCCAAAGGAATGTCAGTGCCAATAATTGCTCCTGCTACCGCAGATACCGTACCATCTCCGCCAGAGGCAATAATTAGATCGGCATCTTGGGCGATCGCTTGTTGCGCTAATTCTTGGGGATCGATATCGGGACTGGTTAAATGAACCTCTAAATGTAGATGAGGCTCTAGCATTTGTTTGATAAATTCTAGATCTTGTTTGCTGTTACCATTCCCAGAGACAGGATTAAAGATTAAATGAGCTACCAAACTTTGAGCAAAGCTATTGGCGATCGCTTCTGCCGTGCCTAAGTTTGTCGCTAAAGGAACTAAATGAACGTTGCAAATCCGCAATAGTGCCTGAATATCTGGTTCATGAGGTTGAGCATTCAAAGGATCGATCAAAAAGATGACCGCAATTACTTCTCCTGCCACAATTTTGGCAGCAATTTGAGTATCTCCCCCCAGAGGCCCTGATGCTAATCGCTCTATATTTAAAGATGTGGCCTCTTGAATACGCTTGCCTGTTGTTCCCGTCGCAATAAGATGATAGCGAGATAGTAAAGGTTTATGACGAATAGCAAAATCTACTATATCGTTCTTCTTAGCGTCATGAGCAATCAGAGCAATTGTTCTAGCCATAGTCGATTGGTTACAAAAAAGCTTCAAACTTTAAAAAAGCATTTAGTTCGGTCGTGGTTCGGTTTTATAGATTAAAACAGGGTAAATCCTGGTAGATAGATGCGTTAAAATCATTCTACTAACCTTGCCATAAAAGCAATAATTTAAGCTTATTTGTTGTTGATTCAATAATTAGTTGAGTAGATAACAATATAACGTAAGAGGTAAATTAACTTAGAAATACTTATGAATTCACCAATTCAGGCAGTACAAGCTCCTTATAGAGGAGGCGGTGGCAACTATCGTACTCCACCCCCAGATTTACCTTCTCTACTACTCAAAGAGCGCATTATTTATTTGGGTCTCCCTTTAGTCTCTCCCGATGAGTATAAAGACCAAATAGGAGTTGACGTTACAGAATTAATCGTAGCTCAGTTGCTATTTCTGCAATTTGATGATCCTGACAAACCAATTACTATGTATATCAACTCTACTGGTACTTCTTGGTACGGTGGAGATTCGATTGGTTTTGAAACTGAGGCTTTTGCCATTTGTGACACAATGGACTACATCAAACCACAGGTTCATACAATTTGTATCGGTCAGGCAATGGGAACGGCGGCAATGATACTCTCTTCAGGAGCAAAGGGCTACCGCGCTAGTTTGCCTAATGGCACAATTATTCTGCACCAAGCTCGTCAGGGTGCGCAGGGACAAGCGACAGATATTCAAATCCGTGCCAAAGAGGTATTAGAAAACAAACGCGCTGTCCTAGAAATCTTTAGTCGCAACACTGGTCAACCAATAGACAAATTGGCGAAAGATACAGACCGAATGCTGTATATGACCCCTCAAGACGCTAAAGAGTACGGTTTAATCGATAAGGTTTTAGAAAGCACCAGCGACCTACCTACTCCTGTTTCTACTCTAAGTTAAATAAAGCTATGGGCTATGAGCTACAGGCCATAACCAAAAATAAATCATCAATATTTCAAGGTAAAAAAATCTTATGCCCATTGGTATTCCCAAAGTTCCCTATCAACTGCCTGGTCAGCAGTATAGTGACTGGATCAGCATTTATGACCGTTTATATCGCGAGCGCATTATCTTTTTAGGCAGAGGCGTTAACGATGCTTTGGCAAACCAGATTATTGCTATTATGCTCTATTTGGATTCTGAAGACCCAGGCAAACCAATTTATTTATATATCAACTCTCCTGGTGGTTCTGTGACTGCTGGATTGGCGATTTATGATACTATGCGCCACATTAAATCAGAAGTAGTTACTATCTGTGTTGGTCTGGCTGCTTCGATGGGAGCATTTCTACTCTGTGGTGGAACTAAAGGTAAACGTCTGGCTTTGCCTCATGCACGAATTATGATTCACCAACCCTTAGGTGGTGTGCAGGGGCGCAGACAAGCAACAGATATCGATATTGAAGCCAAAGAAATTTTGCGAATCCGCGATCAGCTAAACCAAATGATGGCAGATAATACAGGGAAATCTATTGAGAAAATCAAAAAAGACACTGACCGTGATTACTTTATGTCAGCTTATGAAGCTAAAGAATATGGTCTGATCGATCAGGTGATTGAAGACAAACAGTAGTTTTTCATACTACCAAATTACAAATATATTTTTTTTAACTGGCAAGTTTTAACGACCTGCCAGTTTTTTAATATTTTTTGACCAAAAAAATTTAAAATCACAATCGAGTGATTTCACTTAGTTAATAATTTTTGATTTTTGTTTTAAGCTATATTACTTTTGTGTTTAAATTCTTTAAATACTTATTGTTTCCTAAGCTTGCTGTAACGTATGGCGTTATTCTATAATTTTTTGGTCAACAAAATAGTAGGTAAATTTAGATAAGCAAACCAACTTTTCTATTATTTAACTATTAGTATTTATACTGTTGACAAATTGGTAAGTACGAATATCGAGTCTAACAGGTAAAAATTAATGAATAACTACACTCTAAGAAGCAACGCTATAAAAACCAAAAATAGATTGCTAGGCAAAATTAAAAATACGAAGCAGAACCTAAATTATCTCAAAGATTTAGAGTCCTGGGGAAGCCTAGAAATTATCAACTCAAATGATGTCTATATTGAATACACCCTGAACTAAACATTAAAATTACATACATTAAAAAACTGCCTTGTACATACAAGGCAGTTTTTTGCGTTTTTCTGGGATTATTCGTTTGAGCAAGTCATCTGGTTTGATTTAAAAGTAATTTTAAATTAAGTAATTTTTAAAACCTTTGAACGAACGTGTTGGAAAATAACAATTTGGATTCAAATAACTGGAAAGCGATTGAACTTCGTCCAGGCAAAGCGATCGCAATTTGTAACTTAAATTTGTCACTTATTTTATTTTCAACATAATCAGAAAATACGGGGGACTTAAAAGACAAAACTAGGTTAATCAATTTTATTTGCCTGCATGGTAAATCATTTAACTTTTTAATCTACTGGGAGAAGGGAATAACTGAAAATGAACCACGGATAACTGCTATCGTTGTTTAAACGATACGGCAATAAGTAAATCTCTTTTATGGCTAATTTTTTATTGGAAGTAGGGACAGAAGAATTACCCGCAGATTTTGTTAGTAGTGCGATCGCGCAATGGCAGACTAAAATCCCTAGCAGCTTATCCCAGGAGTTTTTAAACCCCGCAGTAATCGAATATTATGCGACTCCCCGCCGTTTAGCCGTGTTAATAAAAGATATCTCCGAGCGGCAAGTAGACCGAGAAGAAGAAATAAAAGGTCCTCCTGTGAGAGCAGCATTTAAGGATGGGCAACCCACCAAAGCCGCCGAAGGATTCGTTCGTAAGCAGGGAGTAAATTTAGCAGATTTAGAAATTCGCGATACTCCCAAAGGAGAGTTTGTCTTTGTTCAAAAACAAATTAAAGGTCGTAAGACAAGAGAAATTTTACAGGAATTATGTCCTCAGTGGATTACTGGATTAGAAGGTAAACGCTTTATGCGCTGGGGAGATGGAGATTTGCGTTTTCCTCGTCCGATTCGGTGGCTAGTAGCGTTATGGGATAGTGAAGTTTTGCCTCTGGAATTAATTAATGGTTCAGAGAGGATCGCGAGCGATCGCACTAGTCGCGGACATCGTGTTTTACATCCTAATACAGTAACCATTACTCAAGCCACAGACTATGTAGAGACTATGCGCTCTGCGGCTGTAGAAGTGGATTCTACAGCCAGAAAAGAAAAGATCAAAGCAGGTGTTTTGGCTGAAGCTCAAAGTATTGGCGCAAAAGCGCAGATTTACCCCGATTTACTCGAAGAAGTAGTAGATTTAGTAGAATATCCCACCGCAGTAACAGGTGAGTTTGAAGCAAATTTTTTGAGATTACCGACAGAGGTAATTACTACTGTAATGGTTAGCCATCAGCGTTACTTTCCCGTACATCAAGAGGGTGACGAGGGTACATTATTACCTAACTTTATTACTATTTCTAACGGCGATCCAAACCAAAAACAAGTCATTGCCGAAGGAAACGGTAGGGTCATTCGCGCTAGGTTGGCAGATGCTCAGTTCTTTTATCAGGCAGACTGTGATGAACATCTCGATACTTATCTGCCTCAGTTAGAAACAGTTACTTTTCAAGAAGATTTAGGCTCAATGCGGGATAAGGTCGATCGCATTATTGATATGGCGAAAACTATCGCCGAACAGCTAGGAGTTGATGAAGAACAACAAAACGAAATTGAAAGCACCGCCCTTTTGTGTAAAGCCGATTTGGTAACACAAATGGTTTATGAGTTTCCCGAACTACAGGGAGTAATGGGAGAAAAATATGCGGTTGTAAGTGGCGAGTCCCCTACAGTGGCTAAAGGAATTTTTGAACATTATTTGCCTAGAGGCGCAGATGATTTGATGCCGACAACTCTAAATGGTCAGGTAGTCGGTTTAGCCGATCGCTTGGACACTTTAATCGGAATCTTTGGTTTGGGTATGATTCCGACTGGCTCGTCAGATCCTTTTGCCCTGCGCCGTGCAGCAAACGGGGTGGTTAACATTACTTGGTCAGCAAATCTACCAATTAATCTGAATCAATTACTCGAACAGGGTGCAGCAGATTTTGTGTCAGCACATTCAGATTGCGAGTCGCCAATAGCAGCTTTACAAGAGTTCTTTATCCAGCGCCTTAGAACTTTACTAGACGAAAAGAATATTGATTACGATCTAGTCAATGCGGTGGTGGGCGACAACGATTGTGAATACACCGTAAGAGCTTTAGCAGATTTATTAGATATTCGCGATCGCGCTTTATTCCTACAAGAGACACGCGACAGCGGCAAGCTCAACGAAATCTATGAAACGATTAATCGTTCGGCACGTTTGGCAGCTCAAGGTGATTTGAATACTCAAGCTTTAGATCCTCAAGACCTAATTAATCCTGAGTTATTCGAGCAGTCTTGTGAACGAGCTTTTTATCAAGCACTAATGGAACTATTACCGCAAACAGAAGCTTCCCAACAAGAACGTAATTATCAATCTTTAATTGATGGGTTAGCAAAAATTGCTCCTGTAGTCAGTAACTTTTTTGACGGAGAAAATAGCGTCTTGGTTATGGCAGAAAATCCCGATGTCAAGCGCAATAGGTTAAATCTTTTGGGTTTGCTACGAAATCATGCCAGAATTCTAGCGGATTTTGGCGCGATAGTCAAAGGGTAGATAATTATTGATTACTGACTCGACTACCTCCTATGCTCGGTAGCTGCTGTAATTGCACTCCTTTGGCTTTAATAAAAGCTTGCCAATCTTGTTCTAAAGCTAGACTTTGAGGGTTGCTTTGATAAAGTCTCAGCAGCTGATCGATCGCATCATACCAAATATGATGATTGCCATAAGTAAGGTGAAGATTTAGTGAGTTTTGCTGTAGTTCTAAATATAGTTTGGAAGTCAAAGAAATTCGCTCGATCCAACCTTGAACATATTGAGTAGAAGCAACTTGAGAGTCACAGTATACTTTTACATACCAGCGATACCATTGACCAATTTTTAATGCAGGTTCCTTTTCTGGTAAAGCAAAGTTTTTATATTCTGGTTTGGCGTTTAACTTTGGCGAGCGCCAAATATCTTCTCTAGCTTCATTTTGAAGGACAAATTCCATCTGATTTATTTGTTGGTCAGTATCAGGCAAATAGACCCAAAAACTAGGGTGTGCTGCAACAGTTTTCCCGGAGTGAGATACAGGTATTACCGCTTCCAGGGGTTTGGCAGCATTAGCACAGCTACCTCGGCTTTCCCCCGCAGTTTGCTGTCCTGGACGACCCAGTATTCTGAGAAGTCTAGATCTTCACTATTATCACTACTATCTCTCTTCGCAGTCTGGGGATTTTTCCGCTTGGATAGAGATGCGGATGCAGCTTGCTGTTCGTTAGTTTAATTTGCGCTAACACAAAGACAGGGAAACAGCAAACAGGTAATGATTATGGTCAAGTTACTTCTCATTTTTAGCTCATTTATTTCCCTAACAGCCTGCAATTCTAAATTTGTATCTGTAATTATTTATCTGACTAAGATTCAATGTTAAATGAATTACATATTAGTATGGGGAAATTAGTCAATTTTGGCTATTTTATTTAGTTACTACTGAACTCCACTGCCTAAAACAAACAGGCTAATTAAAGTTCCACTGTTCCAAAGACAGTGAAGCAACATAGGAGCTAAAAGATTGCGCGATCGCGTATAAACTACACCTAATACTATACCTAGCGTCGCTAGAGGCAAGACTTCCGATAAACTCAAATGAGCGATCGCAAAAATAAACCCGCTCATAACAATTGCACCGCTAACCGAGATGTAGCGAGTTAATGAGGGTAACAGAAAACCCCGAAACATAATCTCTTCAAAAACTGGGGCTGCGATCGATGCAGTACCAAAAAATACCGCCAGCGCTACCTTATCCTGTGCTTGTAAAGCTAGAAACAACAAAGGATTACTTCCTCCTTGTCCCTGCCAAATCTGCTGATTAATTAGAGATACTAACAACACCAAGGGAATAGCAACTAAATAACCGCCCAAACCCCACACAAACCAATTAGATTTGAGTTTAAATTTAAACCAATCTTCGGGCAGGGGCAAAAATGATTTAATTGAAAAATATAAGACTGAAATACCTCCTACAGCCATCAAGATATAAGTACCTAAAACATATAAAGCTTTAATTCTTAAAGGCGAGTTAACTGGATTAATCTGCAAAATAGCTAACAACAAAGGCAAAACAAATTGACTAATAAAGAAAAAGCCTACAATTAAAACTTGCCAGGTTATTTCCCAATTCCAAGGCGTTTTCCAGGTAATACTACTATTAGTTGCAATAATTGCCTGTTCTGGCTTAACCAATCTTTGAATAATTAAAGAGACAAGTATAATTACCCCAGCTATCCCACCAAATACAGGAATGCCACTAATTAAAGCTAGTTTTAATACTGAGTTACTGGCAACTTTTAACTCTTGTTCCTGAAGCAAAGTCAAATCTTTACTCAGCTGATTAACTTGATTAAATTTAGCTAGAGCTTGATACCGAAACCAGCTATCTAAGTTATTAGTAATTGTTGCCACACTATATTCCGCTTCTGGTGTCTTCCCCTGCCATAGCTGCTTGAGAACTGTAGCCGTCTGTACGTAACGATTTTGAGGATCATCGAGCCGATTAATTTGCTCATCCCAAATTGCAATAGCTGATTCAGGTTTACCCTGCACCGCGGTCAAAAGTCCCTGTTTTAGAGTTAATTCATTAAGAAACTGCTCTAATTCGGCAATTTGAGCTTTTAACTGTTTTTTCTGAGCAACATTTACCTGGGATTTATCTGCTACTTCGGAAATACCTAATTCCGAGTTGTTCAACTGCTCTAGCTGTGATTTAAACTGATCGCGACTGATTATCGATTCGGTAAGAACTTGCTGATACTTTTTAAGCGCAGCCGAATAAGGATCTTCACCAACCAAAGAACTAACTGCACCGTTTAGATCGAAATCATCTGTAGGATTAGATTTAAACTCTGCTACGTGGAGAACTAGATTAGTTTGATATAGCTCTAGGCGACTTTGAATTTGAGGTTGAGACAGACTGTTTTTTAAAGAAAAGCTAATTTGAGCGATCGCCAAGATAGTCAGTAAAGCTAAAATTGCTCGTTTTATCGTCATCAGGATAGAAATTAGTAATAAGGCTATTGGGCATTATCTCTTTTCCTTGAATAGTTATCAATGTTTTAACAGCTATAAGCTCTAAGCTAACCAATCAAATAATCAGAGTAAGAGTATATTTGCCCAATTGTGGATACAATAACTGAGGTGAATTTATTAAGAGGGTTAGAAGGTTGGCTACTCGCGCGATCGTCGTTCGTCATGGACAAAGCAACTATAATGCACAAAAGATAATTCAGGGTCGTTGTGATAAATCTGTTTTAACTGACCGAGGAATTGCCGATGCGCAACAGGTAGGAAAGGCTTTAAGTGAACTCAAAATTGATGCCTTTTATTGTAGTCCCCTACAGCGAGCCAAACAAACAGCAGAGACGATTTATCATAGTTTAACTAATCCTCCTGCTTTGCAACCCACGGAGCAACTAATGGAGATCGATCTCCGTCTGTGGTCAGAGATGAAAAAAGAGGAAGTAATCTCTAAGTTTGCCGATGATTATCGCTCCTGGAAAGAGCGTCCCCAAGACTTCAAAATGATTATCGAAGGAAGAGAATATTATCCTGTTCGTTCTCTTTATCAGCAGGCACAAGATTTCTGGCGTGAAACCATTATCAAACATCAAGATGCAACAATCTTGATTACCGCTCATAATGGCATTAATCGCTGCTTAATTATGAGTGCGATTGGTATTGACATCGATCGCTATCACGACATTCAACAATCTAACTGCTGCATCAATATTCTTAACTTCACGGGCGGTTTTGGCGATCCTGTGCAGCTAGAATCCCTCAATCAAACTTCCCATTTGGGTATTCCGATTCCTCCAGTTCGCCCATTCCATTCTGGGCCGCGTCTGCTGCTGGTGCGCCACGGAGAGACCAATTGGAACAAAGAATCGCGCTTCCAAGGGATTAGGGATATTGCGCTCAATGATAACGGGCGATCGCAAGGAAGAAAAGCAGGTACGTTTCTCCAGAATGTCCCAATTGACTTTGCCGTCTCCAGCTCGATGCTGCGTCCCAAAGAAACCGCAGAAATTATTCTCGAACAACATCCTGGTGTCTCATTGGCAACAACTCCAGAATTAATTGAAATTTGTCATGGTTTGTGGGAGGGAATGTTAGAAGCAGAAATCCAAGCCGACTATCCCGAACTACTTCAGCAGTGGAAAGATCGACCAGAAACAGTACAAATGCCCGAAGGAGAAAATTTACAGCAAGTTTGGGATAGAGGAGTTGCCGCCTGGAATAAGATTGTCGCAGCTCATAGCCACGCTGACACACCCCAAACAGGATTGGTAGTGGCCCATGATGCCATCAATAAAGTAATTCTTTGCTATTTATTAGGTCTAAAACCAGATAACTTTTGGAACATTAAGCAAGGCAATGGTGCAGTCAGCGTCATTGACTATCCTAACGGTGCATCAGGCAAACCTGTACTGCAAGCGATCAATCTTACTACTCACTTAGGCGGTGGCAGCATTATCGATAAAACCGCAGCAGGAGCTTTATGAACTACCTTCATTTTAATTAGGGTAGTTCACTTAATCCGCGTATAAACAAGCCCGATTTCTCCCCTGTGCTTTTGCTTCATACAGTGCTTTGTCAGCCAGAGCAATTAGTAATTCAGGACTAGATTCAGAAGAAGGAATTAAACTATGTATTCCTAAGCTGAGCGTAATATAATCGCTAACCAGAGATTTTTGATGGGTAACGTGTAATTTTTCAACGTTAACCGCAATCTTGTTAGCTATCTTCAAAGCCTCTGCTCCATCGACATTTGGTAAAATAATGCCAAATTCCTCTCCTCCATATCGAGCTACTAATCCTTGAGTCGATTCGATGATGAACTCAATCGTTAGAGCAACCTGCTGGAGACAATAATCCCCGATGGGATGACCATAGGTATCGTTATAGAACTTAAAATAATCAATGTCACACAAAATGAGAGACAGTGGAGCTTGCTCTTGCCGAAGCTTTTGCCACTCTTGAATTAGATAATTATCAAACCGACGACGATTAGCTATCTGAGTCAGACTATCGAGTACACTAAGCTTTTCTAGTTCCCTGTTTGCCAGACTTAATGCTGCTTGTGCCTTTTGCCGATCGCAAATTTCGCTGTGTAGCTGAGACTCTACCAGGTCAGCGTGTTCGGTGGTATTATCTAGTACTATCTCTAGGTCGGCTTTTTCTAATTTTAATTCTTTTAACTCTTGACGCAGCTGTTCGATCATAAATATGAGTTGCTCTTGGGCTATTTGTTCATCCAAGAGCGATCGATAATCTTCAGGCTCTACTTTGGGCTGATCGGCAAGATCTGTCGCGATAATATTTTCCAATATTTCTTTATCTAACGGTTTGGACAAATAATATCCCTGACCATATTCGCATTTTAGAGCCTTCAACTGAGCTAGCTGATCTACGGTTTCAATACCTTCAGCAATAGTATCCATGTCCAGGTTACGAGCTAAAGCAACGATCGCGCGAACAATACCTAATTTTTCAAGATTATCGCCGACGCTATTAACAAAAGAACGGTCAATTTTGAGAGTATCAAAAGGAAATTGATGTAAATAGCTCAAAGAAGAATAACCAGTGCCAAAATCATCCAAAGAAAACTCGATACCCAAAGATTTCAGCTCTTTGAGCATGAGAATAGTATTCTGAGTATCTTCTACTAAAGAACTTTCGGTAATCTCCAGTTTTAAATTATGTGGATCTAATTTAGTCTCCCGCAAAATTTGTTTGATTTGAGCTACAAAATTGGGTAAACCTAACTGTTTACTAGAAATATTAACGCTAACTTTCCAATCAAGTAAACCCCTAAATTTAACTTGCCAGCTACACATTTGTTTGCAGGCTTCTGTCAAAACCCAAAAACCTAGAGGAATAATTAATCCTGTTTCTTCTGCTAGAGGAATAAATTCACCTGGAGAGACTATTCCTTTTTCAGGATGTCGCCAACGTACTAATACTTCAAATCCTTTAATTTTATTAGTGCTTAAAGAAATAATAGGTTGATAGTGCAGCATGAATTCTTCACGTTTGATTGCCCTTCTCAAGTCATTTTCTAGCTGTAGTAAAGTCAGAGCTTTACCACGCATCGATTGATCGAAAATCTGATAGTGAGATTTATTTTGTCTTTTAGCATCAGATACAGCTAACTCAGCATCTCTGAGGAGATTTTCTGGTTTGCTATATTCTTTGTTGCCGACTGCAATACCGATACTTGCTTCAACAAAAACTTCATATGACTCAAGATTAAAAGGTATGCTTAATTCGCGATAAATTCTTTCAGCAACGTTGGTTGCATAATTCAAATGTTCAACATTACTCAATAAAATAACAAATTCATCGTTACCCATACGAGCAATAAAATCGTGCGATCGCAGACAGTTTTGCAATCTTTCAGCAATAGCAATTAATAGGTGATCGCCTAAGATTCTGCCCAAACTACTGTTGATTATTTTAAACCGATTTACATCAACAAAAAGAATCACAAATTTATAACCTAACCGTTGCTGGCAAAAGCTAATTTCTTGTTCGATATACTCTAGCAGTAAATTATAATTAGGTAAGCCAGTTAATTGATCGTAACTAATAGTTGTAGTTAGAGATTCAGGCTGTAAAACTTCAAATTTTTGAGCATAGGTAGGCTTAACTTTAGGCTCTCGAATAGCTAACAATTTGTGTTGATTTAATTCCTGCCAAAATTCATCCGATACGTCTTGCCGACTTAGCCACACTTCCATCTCTTTAAATTGCCATTCGTCAATTGAAGCCAGCGTAAAAGGAAGTTCTTCTAGCTTAAAAAACATAACTTGCAGTGGCGCATCTTGGATTATGTCGCGAATCCAATCTCCAATTAAAGAAATATTTAGGCGATCGCCAAATATTTGTTCGGCTGCATGATTTAAAAATAGACAGTTTTTTTTGGTATCAAAAACAATAGCTGCATCGCAAATATTTTGAATCAGTGGTATTGAGGTAGAGGATAAATTAGCTTCCGTTAACTGAGCTACTTCTCCTAGTTTAAATTGCATTTCGTAGAACATCTAATTAACTATAGCTATCAGCTAACGTATATTTTTGGTCTAAAAGCTAATCAAATTTAAGACGATCAATCTACTGAGCTTAAACTTCTAGAATATAATCTAAAATATTTAATTCAATTAATTAACGCGGTATTCACAAATTAAAAGAAAAATAGCATTATCGCTGTGATTTAGATCAGAAGCGGGGATTCCCAATTGTTATCAATTCAACACCATAGAATAAGTTCACAATGGCTCGACAAAATCTTTATCTTGCGATCTTTATTTCTGAGGCAAATTTGGGAATCATATGAATAGACTGTTTAGTTTGAATTTTAAGATCGCATTGGTTCAAATAACCTATCCCTCTTTTAGCAAGATCAAAATATTGATCGAGCTATTAGCGACAACTATGACTGACGCCAAGAAATTAAAATTGTGGTTTTTTGCTTGAGGTTGCTAGCTACTTTGTTATATCGCTCGAATCTAGGGACTATAGCTTATTCAAAGTATTTTCCCAGTTTATTTATAACCATTTTCTATGACCACTGATAGTAAATCTGAGTTATCTCTCATCTCTCGCCTGCGCCAGGAACTAGGTATGCCAATTAATGCCATAATTGGCTATAGCGAAATAATTATCGAAGAAATAGAAGAGATCGATCGCGATGTTGAATATCTTGGTGAATTAGAGCAGATTCGAGAGTGTGGAATTGAATTATTAGCCTCAATTAATAGTTTTTTCGATCCAGCAAAGTTGTCTAATAGCCAGCTAAACTTTCAACAAATTATTAGTAATTCAAAATTAAGAACAGAGTTAGAAAAATCAACTCAACTAGTTATTAATAATTGTCGGCAATTAGTTCCCTTAATCGAGGAAGATTTTGCAGTTGAGCTAGAGAAAATCAATAGTGCAGCTAATCAACTTTTACAAGAAATCAACTCTTTAACTGAGATTGTGCCTCACTCAGCCAATATTTCTCAAGCGGCAGATTCCGAAACTGAAGTGGTGATGGATACGAGTTCACTATCGGTTGCCGATCTTGCAGCATCATACACTATTTTAATCGTGGACGATAGCATCACCAATCGAGAGTTACTGGCAAATCAGGTAGAAGCGCAGGGTTATAAGGCAGTTACGGCTGCGGACGGCAAACAAGCCATACAAATGATTCAGACAGGAGCTTATGACTTAATTCTCTTAGACATTATCATGCCAGAGATCGATGGTTATCAAGTCCTACAATGGATTCATAATAGTCCTTGGCAATATATCCCTACTATTATGATTTCGGCTTTAGATCAGATAGATAGCGTTGTTAAATGCATCAACATGGGAGCAGCAGACTATCTGACAAAACCATTTAATTTCATATTGCTAAAAGCTAGATTAGGAGCGTGTTTAGAACAGAAAAGATTGAGAGATCAAGAATCTTCTTATATCAAAAAGCTAGCCAAGGCGAATCAAAAAATTAGCAAGCTTAACAATCGCCTTCAGGCTGAAAATACTCGACTCAGTACCGAGTTAGAAATTACTCAGCGTTTACAAACGATGTTGCTTCCTAAGGAAAAGGAACTTAACCAAATCAAAGTTTTAGAAATTGCGGGATTTACTGAACCTGCGGCTGAAGTTGGAGGAGACTATTATGATGTTTTTCAGCATCAGGGACGAGTCATAATTGGCATTGGTGATGTGTCGGGACATGGCTTAGAAAGTGGAGTGCTGATGCTGATGCTACAGACTGCGGTACGGACTCTAATCGAGAATAACGAAACTAATCCCAAGCAATTTTTTGAAGTGCTTAATCGTACTATCTACAAAAACGTGCAGCGCATGGATTCTGATAAAAATCTTACCTTATCCTTGGTTGATTACTGCGATGGCGTTCTCAGTGTCAGTGGTCAACATGAAGAAATATTAATTGTACGTGCTGGCGGAGTAATTGAAAGAATAGACACCGTAGATTTGGGGTTTCCGATTGGCTTAGAAGAAACAATTGAAGATTTTGTGTTTCAAGCGCAAATTCCGCTACAGCAGAATGAGGTAGTAGTACTCTATACCGATGGTATTACCGAGGCAGAGAATCGTTTAGGGGTACATTATGGTTTGAAGCAGCTATGTACGGTGGTTCAGCAAAATTGGCAACAGTCAGCACAGAACATTCGGCAGGCAGTTATTCAAGATTTGCGATCGCATATTGGTGTAGAACCACTTTATGACGATATTACCTTAGTTGTCTTTAAACGAAAATAACTTTACTCAAAAACCCCAAATATTATTTAACTAATACATTAACTAACTATATGAATGCCAGTAATATTGCTCTCGAACAAATATTAGGCGACTTCATTCAAAAATTACCCCCTAGCCAAGAATATTTAATCCTCAGTTTTTCTCCTGGCTCAATGCCTCTGCGCCAAAGATGGCGCAACAATTGTTTGTCGGCTGATTTTTTAGCCGATTATTTGAGTACCTTTTTTCTGGGTAACGATAATCAGCAGCCAGATACACAAAAACAGGCAGAAGTTAAAAGTGCCGTTGGCTATATTGCTAATGAACTGTTAGAAAATGGGATGAAATATTGCGTAGAAACATCTCCTTTCCCCATTAGTATTCAAATTCATTTGAATCCAAACCGCATTGTTTTTCAATTAACCAACAGTATTACTATCCAGCAAACACAACAGTTTCAAAATAAAATTAAAACTTTGCTCAATAGCGATCCTAGTGAACTATATTTGGCTCAATTAGAACATAATGCTTTAGAAGAGAACCATGGAGAATCTAACTTGGGTCTGCTAACCATGCTTAATGATTATGGTGCTAAGCTAGGCTGGAAATTTGAACCATTGTCTCAAAAATCTGCGGAGATAGCCGTCACGACAATGGTGCAGCTTGCCATTTAATTTTTATTTTTTCAAGGCTAAGATGGCTAATTGGGAACAATTATTTAGTCTTAATCATCGGCAATAAAGAGTCGTAATCTATGATCGTTAGTTAATACATCGGAATACTCATTTTTTAAGACCGCCATGGAGATTAAAACCGAGAATTATCAAGTTAGATATGATGAGACATCTCACAACATTGTTTTCGATGGTTCTCTACGTCTTAATGGCAGCGCAGAATACGCCTCAATTTTTGAGTTGCTTAATAACGTTGTTCAACAAGAACCAGAAAAAATTGTTTTAAATCTCAAAGAATTAAGTTTTCTAAATAGTTCGGGAATTAGCATTTTGTCCAAATTTGTGATCAACGTGCGCAAGCGTAAAAATATTCAGATGGTTGTAGTCGGCGCGAAAAAGAACCCCTGGCAGGGTAAATCTTTAAAGAATTTACAACGGCTAATGCCTTCTTTGAAGCTGGAGTTGGAATAATTAATCAGTAACAAGTCAGAGATTACCGTTGGTAAAGAGAGAGAAGCATAAAGAACCACAAACTATTTGCTTTTTGAACGCGATTTAGATTAAAAATAGACAAAAGATGGAACTGAAATATTGTATTCATCTTCTGTCTATGGAGATAATTATGTTCTCGGCAGCTTTAAGTTCGTTTGGCTTTTTGGGGTGGCAGTTTGATATTTTTGGCTAAACCCAAGAAAGATAAAGTCTGAATCATGATCCAGGTTAAGTCAATTTCCCACCATTCCAGACCATGACGCGCAGAGTATTGAAAAGCATGATGATTGTTATGCCAGCCTTCGCCAAAAGTGAGTAATGCTACCCACCAGCAGTTAAGGGAAGTGTCATAAGATTCATAGCTTTTGTAACCAAATTTGTGTGTTGCACTGTTAACAAACCAAGTGCAGTGGAAGACCACGACTAAGCGGACAAAAACCCCCCAAATTACCAATGGTAGTCCACCCCAGTAATAAAACAACAGCGCCAGGGCAAGCTGTATAGGGATCATGCCATGCTGACAAAATAAATAAAAGCGATCGCTTGATATGTCTTTAGTATAGCGAGCAATTTTTTCGTTGGCTGGATTTTGACATAACATCCAGCCGAGATGACTCCAGTAAAATCCCTTGAGGGAATTGTGGGGGTCAGATTCGGTATCCGAATATTGATGATGAATACGATGTAATCCAATCCAATCTAAAGGGCCACCTTGACCAGCAAGAGTGCCACAAAAAATTAAACAATATTCGACTAGCTTGGGTACTTGAAAACTACGATGGGAAACTAGACGATGAAATCCCAAAGTAATTCCGATTCCTGCCGTGATTATATAAAGTATCAACGCTACCCCTAGCGCACTCCAATTAAAATTACTAGGAATTAGAGCAAATAAGGCTACAAAATGAATTATAGCCATATAAATAATAGTTCCCCAGGCAGGAGGAATTTTTTTAGATGTCGCAACTGTCATTTAAAAACCTAAACTTCAACTCTATGTCATTGTGTATGGTGTAATTAAATACATCATCCAATAAGTAGAAGGCAGAAAGCAAAAATATCTTAATGTTACCTGCCATCTTTCTCAAATATTGTGCAATGCAATTGTTCGAGATTGTTAGTCAACGTTACACCGCCTTCCGCGGTCAGAAATTGCCGATACCGAGATAAACTGCAAAAGCGTTTTTTGGTCGACAACTGAAAACATAACTAAGTATTAAATCAAAAATATGAAAACTAATCATCTGCTATTAGAAGCAGAAAAAGCACTAATACCGATTTTTTCTGGTATTGACACTCAGGTCAAGCAAAATCTTAAAAAAGTTTTGACCGCTTTTTACGATCGCCGAGTTGGAGTACAGCATTTTAACAGCGTTAGTGGTTATGGACATGACGATTTGGGACGAGAAACCTTAGACAAAGTGTTTGCTCAAATTATGCAGTGTGAGGCCGCTGCGGTGAGGGTACAGTTTGTTTCAGGGACTCATGCGATCGCCTGTGCCTTATATGGAGTTTTGCGTCCAGGTGATGAGATGTTGGCTGTGGCTGGCGCACCTTACGATACCTTAGAGGAGGTAATTGGCCTGCGGGGTAATAATCAAGGTTCTTTAAAAGATTTTCACATCGATTATCGTCAGCTAGATTTGACGCAGAAAGGAACTATTGATTGGCAAGCATTGGTCAGTGCAGTAACTAGCAAAACTCGTTTGGTCTTGATTCAACGTTCCTGTGGTTATTCTTGGCGGCAGAGTTTGTCTATTGAAGATATTAAAAGAATTGTCGAGCTAGTTAAGCAACAAAACCCGAATACGGTTTGTTTTGTGGATAATTGTTATGGAGAATTTGTTAGCAATTTAGAACCAACTGCGGTTGGGGTAGATCTGATGGCGGGTTCATTAATCAAAAATCCTGGAGGAACGATTGTTAGCGCAGGAGGATATATCGCAGGCAAGGCAGAATTAGTTGAAGCAGCAGCCTGTCGCTTGACTGCACCAGGCATTGGCAGCAGCGGTGGAGCAACTTTTGACCAAAACCGCCTAATGTTTCAGGGATTGTTCCTAGCACCACAAATGGTAGGAGAAGCAATTAAAGGTAGCCATCTGATTGCCTACGTGTTTGAACAGTTAGGATATCCTGTTAATCCTCTACCGTTAGAAACACGGCAGGATATTATTCAAGCAGTACAGTTAGGTTCACCTCAAAAGCTGATTGCTTTTTGTCGGGCAATTCAACAGCATTCCCCTGTAGATTCTTATGTAGAACCCGTTCCTGGAGCAATGCCTGGATATGAAAGTCAATTAGTCATGGCAGGAGGCACTTTTGTCGATGGCAGCACCTCAGAGTTTTCGGCGGATGGACCACTGCGCGAGCCTTATATCGCTTTTTGTCAGGGAGGAACACACTGGACACATATTGCGATCGCTCTCGAAGCAGCAATTGATGCAGTTGTCGATTAATCTAATCGAGAAATTAAAAACCGATCTAATTGACCATCTTCTCTGATTGTTGAGCAAATAGCCCTAACATTGGTCCTAATATTGCGCCTGCGACGAATCCACCTGCATGAGCCCAATATGCCACCCCACCGCTTTCCATACCCACGCTGGCGGTAACCTCAAAAGAGGCAACGCCGTTTAACGCCTGTTCCACAAACCAGAATCCCAGAAAGTAAACTGCGGGTATTCTAAAGATCGGAAAAAAGAACCCTAAAGGTACAAGGGTAACGATTCTTGCCTGGGGAAACTTAAGTATATATGCTCCCATAACTCCAGCGATCGCTCCACTTGCGCCCAAAGAGGGTACGTCAGACATTGCCGAAAAAAACCACTGCGCCATCACTGCAAAAGCACCACAGGAAAGATAGAAAAGTAAAAATTTGACTCTACCTAGCTGTTCTTCGATATTATTGCCGAAGATCCACAAAAAAAGCATATTAAACGCGATATGAGTAAATCCTGCATGAAGAAACTGGGAACTGATTGGAGTTACTGTTTCGGGAATGCTTTGATGTAGATTAACTCCACTGAAGCTGGCGGTTAATTCCTTTGGTACAACGGCAAATAAATGAAAAAAAATATCTAACTGTGTGGAATTTAAGTTTAGTTCGTAAACAAAAACCAATACGTTAATTGCAATTAAAATATAGGTAACATAGGGAGTAATTTTAATCGGATTTTCGTCTTTTAAAGGAACCATGTTTTTAAGAGCGGAAGAATGAAGAATATGGTTTCGTGCTGTTAAATCTTGTTTGAGCCAAGTCACAGATTGCACCGCCCCATCGAAGGAAACCTCCGACATATGGACGGAGCAAGAAGGTGGAGTACCGTTCACCAGCATTACTCCAGATTTTATTAAACTGACTTTTTTGTCATCTATCAAATGATGGGTTACGTCAGTTGAAAAATTATGCAGACGGACAAACAACATCTACACTAACCAGTTTGAGTTTATATTTTTCAACGACAAAGCTCACTTAGAAGTAATTTCCACAGTGCTTATAATTTGTTTTCGCAAGAAAATAGAACAATAGTAATTAGTTGTTTTATCACCTATATAAATATTGCTATTTTTACAGAAATTTAGGTTGCATCTGTTTAGAGTAAAGCGATCGCTCTTCTGAAAAAAATTGAGACTCTGAAATACTTTATTTAACTTTTGACTTTTCCTCTTCCCGCAGGATATCCGAAGGTGTATGCTTTAGCACAACGTGACTTTAGCTCCTTCAAAGCTTGGTAACTCAATCTGTTGGACGGGTAGATCTTCATAAAAAACTGTGTTTAAGAATTGACTAATGCAGTTAAGTCTCGCTTTTTTCTTATCATCAGCCTCCACCACATTCCCAGGAGATTTAGGAATATCTGTAGCAGCAAACATATCATCTTTAGCTCCGGAGTAGTCTACCCATTTTTCCCTGGCTTTTAAATCCATCGGGCTGATTTTCTAGCGTTTTGTCGGATCGTTGATTCGATCTTGAAACCGTTTTTCCTGTTCGCGATCCGAAGGCTACACCCATTCGGGTGCGAAGCTAGTCCTTTAGGGCAAGCGCTTGGAGCGTAATCGCTTGGTGTTCCTAAAGCCACAACTTTATAAACACGGGGATTTAAACATTCACTAATACGCTTGATTGTTCCGCCTTTACCTGCTGCTCTACCTTCAAAGATAACTACAACTTTTGGCGTTGCATCCGGGCGGGATGATTTAAACAAGAATGTTGTCAAAATGAAGATAGTGAAGGAGAAGTTTGATTAATGCTCGAAGCATCTCTTCTGACTTGAACGAAGTTAATTCATATAAAGCGTAAAATAGAGGTAAATTAGCAGGATTTAGAATTGCGATGTTAAGTCAGCTTTTTCCAGTCAGCAAAGACAAGTGGCAGCCGATAGTAAAACAGCTTGAAAATATAGTTAGCAAAGATGGAGTGATCCAGCGAAAAGAAGAACTATTGACCTATGAGTGTGATGGTTTGGCTAGTTATCGTCAACGTCCTGCTTTAGTAGTTTTACCTCGTACTACAGAAGAAGTTGCTGCTATAGTTAAAGTCTGCCACGATAACGAACTACCTTGGGTTGCTAGAGGTGCGGGGACGGGTTTGTCTGGGGGAGCATTGCCTAACCGAGATGGCGTATTGATCGTTACGGCGAGGATGAATCGAATTTTACACCAAGATCTTAATAATCACTATATTACTGTCCAGCCAGGAGTAATCAATAATTGGGTGACTCAAGCAGTTAGTGGTGCTGGTTTTTACTATGCTCCAGATCCCTCTAGTCAGATCATTTGTTCTATTGGCGGCAATGTAGCGGAAAATTCTGGAGGAGTTCACTGTCTGAAATATGGTGTGACTACCAATCACGTCTTAAGCTTGAAAATAGTCACCACTGATGGTTCGATTGTTGATGTGGGGGGCATAATTCCTGAGATGCCTGGATATGACTTAACAGGTTTATTTGTTGGCTCAGAGGGAACGCTGGGTATCGCTACTGAGATTACGCTGCGCATTCTCAAACGTCCCGAATCAGTATGTGTCGTGTTGGCAAATTTCCCTACCGTCGAAGATTCTGGAGCCGCCGTAGCCGATATTATCAGCGCGGGAATTATCCCTGCGGGGATGGAAATTATGGATAATCTCAGCATTAATGCGGTCGAAGATATTGTAGCTACAGGCTGTTATGACCGTAAGGCAGAGGCTGTATTGCTTGTAGAGTTAGATGGCTTAAAAGTAGAGGTCAAAGCATATAAACAAAGAATTGAAGCTATTTGTCGGCAGAACAATGCTGCTGGTATTACTACCGCCAATGATATTGATACCCGCGCCAAACTTTGGCAAGGAAGAAAAGCTGCCTTTGCTGCTGCCGGACATATAAGCCCCGACTATTTTGTCCAAGATGGAGTAATTCCTCGTACTAAGCTGGCAGAAGTATTGAAAGAAATAACTGCTTTGAGCGATCGTTATGGCTATAAAATTGCTAATGTCTTTCATGCTGGAGATGGCAATCTTCATCCTCTAATTCTTTATGATAATTCTGTACCAGGAGCATTTGAGACGGTTGAAGAAATTGGCGGTGAGATACTGAAGCTTTGTGTTGATGCGGGAGGAAGTTTATCTGGAGAACATGGTATTGGCGCAGATAAAAATTGCTATATGCCCTATATGTTTAACGCGATCGATTTAGAAACCATGCAGTATGTTCGCACTGCCTTGAACCAGAAAGGACTAGCCAATCCAGACAAGATTTTTCCGACTCCTCGTAGTTGCGGTGAAGCAGCCAACGCACAGAAGATGCAGCAGTTTGAAAATGCCGAACTATATTAAAGTCAGACCCCCACGGGACGTGGGGGATGAAAGCGAGGGCAATAACTTAACAATTTAGATATCAAATCTTTAAAAAAAAACACCTAGATCATTGTATTATAAGAGTCGTTTAAATTTTCTCAGTGGGAGTCTCTTTAATTCCAGCGGTTGTGAATGGCTCTTGGTAGCTGAACCCTAGAACCGGAAAGTCTGCATCACTAGACAAAAAAGTAGGGTAGAGAAAACCTCGTAAAACATAGCCCATTCAAAAGTCACCCAGTCACCCAGTCTCCGACGGCGGGAGCGTCAATAACTGATTTGGCTCTAAATTGAAGCAGATCGTCTTTTAAGGTGATCGGGACTTTGACTACTTTTTTGCCCGCTACCTGAAATTTGTCTGTTAGGTCGCTTAAATCGGGGTCGTTAAAATGCCTCATGTCCTGTAAATTAGACCAGCGATGGCTCTTATCTAAAACAACCAGTGAACCTCTTGCTTCATCACAGTCATGAAAAGGAATCGAGGCAGTTAACAGGTTCTGGGAACTGCAAGTACCCTAGTAAGCGCGATCGCTCTTACCAGCCAACAGTAGTATTAATTTTAGCTTCCGTTTTGAGCGAGGGTTTGTAAACTAGCTGATCGTCTAAAATTTGAAGTTTAAAGGATTACTCGACCAGGTTATAGCCCAGACGCGATCAAAAGCCTTGAGACAATCATTACAGGTAGAGACTCCACAAGCCATAGCATCTACCTGCCAGTTTAGACCCTGGAAATGTGCTGCAAGAAATAGAAATCCTCTCAGCGCATCAGAAACAGTAGTAACTATATAATATTTTATGAGTCATGTTTTTAACACAGAAGAGAATTCTGGCAACATACTAAAAAGTTACTTGGCAAGAGAGACTATTTAAGAAAATTGCGATTGTAGTTAATTTTATTGCTATATTTGGCTTTGTAATCAAACAGTATATTTTTTACGATGACTATTCTGGTAACAGGAGGAGCAGGATATATTGGCTCCCATTCCGTCTTGACATTGCAACAGGCTGGCTACGAAGTGATTGTATTAGACAACCTGGTATATGGTCATCAAGACCTAGTAGAAACGGTTTTGGGAGCTAAATTAATTGTGGGAGATACCTGCGATCGCGCCTTACTGCAACAAATATTTTCAGAGTATCAAATAGATGCCGTAATGCACTTTGCCGCCTATGCTTATGTAGGAGAATCAGTTACCAAACCAGCCAAATATTATTACAACAACGTGATTGGGACTTTTACCCTGCTCGAAGCCATGCGCGAAGCAGAGGTAAATAATTTTGTGTTCTCTTCAACCTGCGCTACCTATGGTGTACCTGACTCTGTACCAATTAAAGAAGAACAAGCTCAAAATCCGATCAATCCTTATGGTGCTACTAAGTTAATGGTGGAAAGAATTTTGCAAGACTTCAGTCTTGCCTATGATTTTCGCTCGGTATGTCTGCGCTATTTTAATGCTGCTGGTGCCGATCCTCAAGCTAGGTTAGGAGAAGATCACAATCCCGAAACTCACCTGATACCATTAGTCTTGCAAACTGCTTTAGGTCAGCGCGAATCAATTTCTATTTTTGGCACTGATTATGACACCCCAGATGGAAGTTGCGTACGAGACTATATCCATGTTCTCGATCTGGCTCAGGCTCATATTCTAGCCTTAGAATATCTTTTAGATGGCGGAACAACAGATGTTTTCAATTTGGGCAATGGTAATGGCTTTTCGGTTAAGCAGGTAATTGAAACAGCTCGTAAAATTACTGGAAAAGAAATCAAAGCCGAAATAAGCGATCGCCGTGTGGGAGATCCTCCTATTTTAGTTGGTAGTGGTGCCAAGGCGCAGCAAGTTTTGGGATGGCAACCTCAATATTCTAATTTAGAAGATATTATTGCTCATGCTTGGCAATGGCATCAAAAACGACACTAATAAGTAGTTAGGTAGTTAGGTAGTTAAGTCAAAGCACCTCGTTAAAATTGCTATTACTAATTTTTGCTAATCCATCTTGAAAACAGCTTGAATTAATTTTGACTGTTTAAACTATTAATTAACATTAATGATGTTGGGGAGTCAGGCTACGACAGTCAAATAATTATTTTTGTAGTTTTAAATGTTATAACAAATTAAAAGCTAATATTTAAAAACTAATAGCTGATAGCTACAAATACTGTTACTTTCAATTTTATACTTTGAATTAACCACCCCGTATTTATTTTTCTGGCATAGCTGATATCTGAAAAATATTTTGAGCTAACCAACTGCTTATTAGGAAAAACTGAGATTTTTTCTCTTGACAATGATATAGGTTTGACCATACTTAATAATTAATATTTAACCTAAAACTGATTGCCATGAGTATTCATATTGTTACTGGTGTTGCGGGATTCATTGGTTCGCATTTAGCAGAAACTCTATTAAAAGAAGGTATTGGAGTAATTGGTATCGATCAGTTTAATGATTACTACGATCCTCAACTTAAACAAAAAAATATAGTTAATCTTAAGGAGTTTGCCAATTTTAAATTAATCAAAGCCGATATCAAAGACTTAGATTGGCGAGAGCTTTTACAGTCGGCTGACGTATTGTATCATCAAGCAGCACAAGCAGGAGTTAGGGATAGTTGGGGAGAAAGATTTTCAAATTATACTGACAGAAATATTAATGCCACACAGGTAATTTTAGAAGCAGCTAAACAAGTTAAATCACTAAAAAGAATTGTCTATGCTTCTAGTTCTTCAATCTATGGGAATGCAGCGACTATGCCTACCCCAGAAACTTTATGTCCTCAACCTGTTTCTCCTTATGGCATAACAAAATTAGCTGGAGAGCGTTTATGCTGGCTATATCACCAGAATTTTGGAGTACCAACCACAGCATTACGCTACTTTACGGTTTATGGGCCACGTCATCGTCCTGATATGGCGTTTCACAAGTTTTTTAAAGCAGCATTAGATGATGTGCCGATTTTCATTTATGGTGATGGACAGCAAACCAGAGACTATACCTTTGTCAGCGACATAGTAGCAGCTAATTTAGCTGCGGGAAAAATACCAGAAGCTATTGGCGAGACATTTAATATTGGTGGCGGTAGCCGAGTCACTCTAATTGAGTTATTAAAGATTATGGAACAGGTTATGGGACGACCAATACGCAAAAATTATGTTGAGAAAGCTAAAGGAGACGCACGCCACACCAGCGCAGACATTACTAAAGCTAAGACAATTTTAGGTTACTTTCCCCAAGTTTCTCTGGCCGAAGGTTTGACCAAAGAATGGGAATGGATTAAAACTATTTATGGTTAAGATTTGAGATTTGGGTGATTGAGTAATTGTTACAAGTACAGGCTTTACCAGCTATGGCATCTACCTGCTAATTCAGAGGACAGACGTGTTTGGCAAGAAGCAGAAATTCTCTCAATGCACCAAGAACAGTAGCGCTCATTAAGAGCTGGTTCATCTTGAAGAATTCGAGCCACTTTTTTGGATAGATTTTCGGTGAACCAATTTTATTCTGTTGAAGTTTTTAGCCATGCTTCAGTAGTTTCTCGCAAATGTCGATAAAATTTAAGTCGTCGCTCGCGCAGCATCTTTTCTTGATAACTTTTAGTTTTTTCCAGATTACGAACCGACATCCGAGCCATCCGCTGTGGGTCAGTAACTACTTCACGAATCTTTTTTGCCAAGGCATTTACATTTCCAGGTGGTACCATATCTTCTAATGCCAGTAGTTCAGGAAATCCACCTACTGTAGAGCCAATGCAAGGTAATCCCCGCGCCATTGCTTCAATGGTTGCTCTGGGTAAACCTTCTTGGTAAGAAGGTAAGACAAAAAGATCGGCGCGATCTAATTGAGCGCGGACGGCATCACCAGCAGATAACTGACCTAGAAAATGAATGCGATCGCCTAAACCTAGTTTTTTGACCTGCTCCTCTAATTCTGGTCGATGTTTGCCGTCGCCGAGCCAAACTAATTCAAGATCTAATTCTTTTTTGACACAGACAGCAACGGCCTCTATTAGTATATTTGGAGCTTTATACAGTTGAGCCAGAGTGCCAACAGCAATTAGGGTAAATTTACTATCTGTTTTTGGTAATCGAGGAGCAGATGCAAAAGCCTGCTCGGGTAGCTGAACATCTGAAAAGTACGTGGTAAAAGCTTTTGGAGATGGGGGATATCGACGTTGCAAAGCGAACTGGGTCACGTAGGCAGCAGCAGCAGCGTTAGCACATTGATGACGTAATTTACGGGGAGTTAACCAACGAAAAAATGGTCGTAAGGGATGCTTGACCGAACCTGGTGCAAAAGTATCATAAGGATCGGCTACAACTTCTACACCATAGGGATGACTAGTACGTTGCAACAGTGGTTCAATACAGTCAGCAATTGTGGAGCTTGGTCTGAGTATAACCGCGTCTTGTTCTCCTAAAGCATTACGAGCAGCTCGCTTGACCTGTAGCGATCGCTTTAAATACTGCCAAGGGCCAACATAATAAGGAATTGCCCAGACGGATACTTGCTCTCCGTTTACCTGTTTCCAATTAGGGGGAATCGAATCGGTTGGGCGCACCCTAGCTACTACATTAACTTCGTCAAAAACCTCTAAATATCTTGTCCAGAATGAGTAGGGGAACTGAGTTTGTGTCCATACTGTTCCATCGGGCGTGCTTTCAAAACGATGTTCGATGGTTACAACTATTTTCATTTTTATTAAAGCAAGTGCAATTATTAACTGGAATTTCTTTTGTCAGCATCGTCTTGGTTTTTGATTACTGCCCATAATAGACAGATGCACGATAGTACAACTAAAACTATATCCTTACTGTTAACTGGTACCGAAGCTATATCTACCCAAGGTGTTTTAGTTGCTGGAGTCAAAGACCAATATAGAAGGCTCAACCAAAATAGCAAATCCAGCATAAATAAAGCGTTTCAAATTATATAGTTATAAAATTAATAAATTATTGATAGATAAACATTAATCAAAAAAATTATTGGTTTAACTAAATTGAGATTGATAAATTTTTGTTAATTGTTCTAGGCATACTTCCAAATTAAATTGACTGTTTGCCACCAGAGATAAAGCTTCAGAACGAGCAATCGCTGTTTTCGCTTCGTGCTTTAGGTTCAAAATTGCTTCTGCCCAAGAGAGTGCTGAATTAGATAAAGATAACCGTTTGACTAGGGGAGCGACTACATCTGCTGCCTTAGGAACGACATCAGACAAAACACTAGTTATTCCTGCTGCTTGAGCCTCAATAAATACCAGTCCTAATCCCTCGTATAACGAAGGAAAAAGAAACACATCTATCATACCTAACATCAACTGTGGAACATCAGAACGTAAACCAGCGAAGATTACGCGATCGCTTAAGTTTAACTGAGCTACTTTTTGTTCTATATCCTGACGCAGTGGTCCATCTCCTATAAGCAAAAGGCGCATCTTTGGTTCTTGTTTGGTAACCTCTGCTGCAATTTCTAAAATAAACTGATGGTTCTTTTGAGTCTCGAATCTTCCCACATGACCAATGACAAAGGCATCAGGAGGAACATTGAATTCAGCATGAAGGGCGAGCGAATCAACCGGTTTTTCAAATGGTGTTAGATCGAGACCATAGTAAAGAATCTGCCAGCGGGAATCTTTTTTCCAGAGTGAGCCAAACAAGTCTGCTGCTGCTTCATGACTGGCTGCCAGACCAAGAGTTGCATAGCGAGCAATTAGCCGTTCCATTAAAGCAAGATAAATTTTTCGCTTCCATCCTGCCTTAGCTTCTGCTGAAGAGGTATCGTTGTGAGAGTGAGCAATCCGCACCGGCACTTGAGACTGTTTTGCCAAACGAAGAATATAGCCACTAAAGTGATGAACATGACTGTGTACAATGTCATAAGAACCGTATTGCTTCAGAATTTGAGTAAAATTTGAATTATAATTCCACCAGCGCACAGATGGAGGCGTACAGGGAATAATCCGACTGCCAAGAGCGCGAATCTCATCGTCATAAGCGCAAGGTTGTGTAGTGTGAACCAAAAAGTCCATCTTATAGCGATCGCGGTCAATATTTCGCAGTATGTGCATTAGCCAGGTTTCGATGCCACCCCGATTCATGCCACCAACGACATGAAGGATTTTGCTTGGCTGGTAATCTGATGCTGAGTTTTTATTAAGCATGCTTGTTAATTGTGTTGAGTGCATGAATAATTACTCCAAAAGTCATAATCGCTTGAACAACTGCTGAAAGGATTAAGGCGATCGCTGCTCCCTTAAGTTCAAAAGTAGGAACTAACCAAAAGCAACTTAAAGCAGAAGTAGCTGTAGCTATTGAAAACAAAGGCATTTGTACACGAAAGTATCTAGCGGCTGTCATTGCATAGCCTAAAAAAGAAGAAATATAGCTGATTCCTGCTGCAACCATTAGCCAGACAAATAAATCTACATATTTAGCATACTCAGGCTGATAGACAAGTGTGAGAATTTGACTTCCAGCTACTTTGGCTACTATAATCGCTAATCCACCAAGCGAAGCAGCAATACCCAATAACCAAATCAGTAGCTTTCTAAAAGCTTTACTATCTCCTGCTGCATAGTACTTTGCTAATTTTGGAGTGGCTGATTCCCCTAGCGCATTGACTACCATATTTCCTGCCACCATTAAGTAAGCTATGGCAGCAAAAAAGCCTAGTTCTCGTTCTCCTAAATATCTCTCAACAAAGTAACGTGGAATATTAACGTTTAAAGAAATTAACAGCATTCCAAAACCTAAAGGTAAAGCGAGCCAAATTAAATTAGCTAATTTTTTTCGCTCCCAATTAAGTTTTAATCGAGCATCTAAAATTAATTCTTTATTATGGGTATCTCTTCGAATATTTTTTAAAATCGACTTACCGTTACGAAGATCATAGCCGATGGCGACTATAGCCCAACTTACAACCAACCCTATCATCCCCCAGATAATATTACCCGATAGATATACACCCAGACCTAACATTATTAGTGATATAGGACCTTTGAGCATTAAGGATAAAGCAATACGATCCATTCGTTCCTGCTGCTGAATTAGACCGTAGAATACATCGCTAATAGACTCAAAAGCTTTTGCCAGACCAACCAGCAGAATTACTAGCGAAATTTCCCAGCGATACCCTGCTGCCAAAGTAATCATCGCAATTAAAGCTAATCCCAAAGCAGTTGAAATAAGACGTAGACTTAGATAGTCGCCAAAAAGGTACTGTTGTTTAGCGTCTGTTGCCTGTATATGTCGCAACTGTAAATTGGTAAACATAAACACAGGAGCAGTAATCGCCAATCCCAGAGTGAATTGTCCTACCATTTCTGGGCTACCAAGTTTTGCCAACACAACTAACATTCCCCACTGACAAGCTGCGTAAACAGCATTGCCCACAAAAGTCCACGAGAAATTACGCCGTAGTGTTAATTGTTTACTTTGCATATATCTATTACTTTCATCTTAAATTTTCTATCTTTCAAATACTGCGACGTTAAATTTATACAATCATATAATATGAATAATTAATTACATTATCTGTTTATTGTAATTTTTGAAATATTAAACATTAAATTTAGATAAATTGATGTCGATTAAACTCAAGATGTTATGAGTTTTTAGCTATATAATTACTTAATTAAATGTCTTTTGTGTTGATAAAAATTGCTGAGGTTTCAATTAAAATAAGCAAACAAAACATAATAACTTTTTTTACGTTAGATAAAAGTAATATTAGCAATACAAAATAAATCTTGAATTTATGCTGGAGCTTTAGCACTACATGTACGTGGCACTTTTAATTTAGTATTAAGCTTGTAACGAACAATTTTATATTCTTATTAAATGCAGAGTGTTGTTTAGCCAAACAATGTCTTAAGCCAAATTACTGATAATATTTAAGTGTATTTGCGTATCTATATTAATAACACTCTAAAAAAAGTATTATAATTATACTATCGCGACTTTTTCTGAATATCATTCCATAAATGAACCTGCTAAAAACATCGATGCAGCTTGTATAGTTATTTACTACTTCTTCAATTCTTTAATAGCAAATGCGATTGGGCTTTGCCTAGGCTGCGCGATCGCACCGAAGCCATCGCTAGCGAAACTAATTGCTGGGTTTGTGGCGGTTAGTTATTAAATTAATTACATAACTAAAAATCAAAGGGAGGTGTGAATAAAGCCAGAAACCTTTCAACCTTACCCTTTAATACTCAAATCTAATTCACAATTGAGAGTATATTTTACTTAAAGACTTCTAGTTTTCTGCGACCAAACCCTAGTGGGTAAACCCCAAATATAAATAAATCCTTCCGCAGCTTTGTGATCGAATTGATCTTCTGCACCATAAGTTGCGAGATCGGGAGTATAGATCGAATTATCAGACTGACGACCAACAATAATAGCGTTGCCTTTAAATAGTTTAATTCTTACTTCTCCTGAAACTCTTTCTTGAGTCTTTTGGATAAAGCCGTCGAGAGCTTCTTTGAGAGGGCTATACCACAAGCCACGATAGATTAATTCACCATAAGTTTGTTCGATCCCGCGTTTATATTGGGTGATATCGCCTGTCAGGGTCAGGCTTTCTAAGTCACGGTGAGCATTGATTAAAACAAGTAAGGCTGGTGCTTCATAAATTTCCCGTGATTTAATCCCGACAACACGGTTTTCTAACATATCGATGCGTCCAATACCGTGTTTACCAACAGTTTCATTCAACTGAGTAATTAAGGCAACAGGATCTAGTTTTTTCCCATTGATGGTTATGGGAAGACCTTGTTCAAAACCGATGGTAATATATTCTGGTTCATCTGGAGTATCGGCGATCGCTTTAGTCATGACATAAATCTCTTCAGGAGGCTCTGCCATCGGATCTTCAAGTATTCCAGCTTCAATGCTGCGACCGAGTAAATTGCGATCGATACTGTAGGGAGAAGACTTTTTCACGGGAAATTCTAAGCCAAATTTTTCGCCATAGGAAATTGCTTCTTCTCGACTCATACCCCATTCTCTAGCGGGGGCTAATACTTTTAGACTAGGATTAAGTGCCATAATGCCCACATCAAACCGCACTTGGTCATTACCTTTCCCCGTACAGCCATGAGCTACTGCATCTGCACCATATTTTTCCGCAGCTTCAACTAATAATTTAGCAATTAGAGGGCGGGCTAAGGCAGTGGATAAAGGATAACGATTTTCATACAGAGTATTAGCTTGAATAGCGGGGAAAGCATAATTTTTGACAAAGCTTTCGGTAGCGTTTTCCACTAAAGATTCAACCGCACCATATTTCAACGCCTTTTTCTGAATTGGCTCTAATTCTTCTCCTTGTCCTAAGTCAGCAGCCAGGGTAATTACTTCTTTTACTCCCCACTCTTCTTTTAGATATGGAATACATACGGTAGTATCTACTCCACCCGAATAAGCTAAGACAACTTTATCTGCGCGTCCCATAATTGATTCCCTAAATATAACTAAAGGGGTATTGTACCCAAAAGCCTACTCCTAAAAACGTTTTTCTGACAGAATTTGTGAGTTTTAAAAAACGGGAACTAGAAATAGCCAGTGGCAGATTATCTTGTTTAAATTGCTCAATATTGCTTATTTGGCAATCTTTAACTCTTCCATGTTCCAAAATGCACCACCAAGAGCAGAATATTCGACTCCTGTTATCTTGTTGCGTATTGCTGACATTGAGTAAGGATTCACCAGACAAATTACGGGCAACTTCTCAGCTACTATTTGTTGAATTTCGGCATATATTTCCTTACGCTTCTCTGTATCTAGCTCTTTTGCCCCTTCTATGTACAGTCTAGATATTTCTTGCTCCCAATCAGTAATAGTTCTCTCTTTTACGTCGACCGTTAACTGATTAAATAAATGAGAGTTACCGTCAAGCGCCCAAAAATTATAACCACTGTTGGGTTCATTCCCTCCCGAAAAACTAAGTAAAATACAGTCCCAGTTGAGAGTATTATCTAGTTGGTTAATCAAGACATTGAAATTAATGGTTCTGAAGTTAACCTTGATTCCTATTGCTGCTAAGTCTTCTTCAATCTGATTACCCATAGCTTCGCGGATTTCATTACCAGTATTGGTGTTTAAAACAAAGCTAACGCGGTTTCCATCTCGATCTAATAACTGACCTTGCTGATTATATTTAAATCCTGCCTCTAGCAACAATTGTTTCGCTTTTTCAGGATTATATTCGTATTCTTTGACATTGTTGGCATAAAAAGGAGATTGCCTGGAGATAAAAGATACCTGTGGTTTACCTAATCCTCGGAAAACATTTGTTACCATGCGATCGCGATTAATTGCATAGGATACAGCCTGCCTAAAATTAAGGTTATTAAACCAGCCAGATTTAATCGGATTAATTACTGGCTTGCCGTTTTTCTTGCCTTGATTGAGATTGAAGGAAATAAAGGTCATGCTGTAAACCTCTCCCCCATTTTCAATCCGAAAGTTACCTTTATCCTCTTCCTTTTTTAACAGAGAAAAATATTCAGGAGAAACTGAAAGCGAATCTAAACTACCCGATCTAAACTGCATCAAAGCAGTATCAGTAGATTCAATAATTTCCCAAACTACCTCTTTGATATAGGGAATATTTTCATTGACAACATTTTTTTTCCAGTAATAAGGATTCTCTTCAAATACAACCCTTTGAGCAGTAGCATAGCTTTTTAGTTTATAAGCACTGCTGGCAACAATTTCTTCTGGCGGAGTATCAACTGTCCAAGTTGAGAGAAACTTTAATTGTCCTTGATTATCCTTTTGCTCTACAGTCTTTTTCAAGATATGAGCTGGGAGAATTTCTGCTCCTGAAACCTCTAAAAATGGAGCAAAAGGTTCGGGAATAGTAAACTTAACCTGTCTGTCATTAACTTTGGTAACTTTGGGCAAAGTGCCATTCTGCCCAATTCTTAAAACATCTCTCATTCCCGTAGGAATATCTGGATTGAGGTAAAGCTGATTGTAGGTAAACACCACATCATCTACCGTTAGAGGTTCACCATCTGACCACTTAAGATTTGGTCTTAAGGTGTAGAGTATTTCTAAATTATCTGCCGAAATCTCCCAAGATTCGGCTAATTCAGGTTCAATTTTTCCCGTAAGTGGATTTTGAGTTACCAAACCATCAAATAGCATTCCTCCAACCTCAGCACTTGTAGCATCGGTAGCAATCACCGAATTAAAAGTTTTAGGATCGCCCAAAATAGTCAAAACTAATTGTGGTGGCTGATTAGGATTTGCCAACAGGGTTCTAGGATTGCAGGCTGCGATCGGAAGTAATAACAGTGCTGCAAACACAATTATTAATGATTTAGTAATCAGAATTCGGAGCAAGTTTAGTAAACCCAAAGCCAATAATTTTCCCTTACTCAATTTTATAAATTAATGCCACATTATACTTTTTTTAGCTCTAAGCTATAAGCCTCGGTAATGTTATAGAAAACTTACTTGTCAAATCAATTTACTGTCAATTTGAGGTCTTAATTTGATAGTAATATTGTTTTTAGGTCTTAGCTATTAGCTTTGGTAAGTGATAAATGGTAAATGATAAATGATAAATGATAATCAGATTGGCGTAGCTGTACTTGGTACGGGATTTGGGCAAAAAATACACATTCCAGGTTTTCAATATCATCCTCGTACTGAAGTAGTAGCTGTATATAACCGCAGTCTTAGCAAAGCTAAAGAAATTGCCGACGCAAATAAGATTTACTACGCCTACAATGATCTCGATCGCATTCTATCTCTATCTGAAGTGGATGCGGTAAGTATCTCCACTCCGCCATTTTTGCACTATGAGATGGCAAAGAAAGTCTTAGAAGCAAAAAAACATCTGCTGTTGGAAAAGCCGATGGCAATGAACGCCTCACAGGTTAAAGAACTATATTACCTTGCCCAAGCTCAAGGAGTAGTAGCGATCGCTGATTTTGAATTTCGTTATGTTCCAGCTTGGCAACTCTTGGCAGAATATTTACAGGCTGATTACGTGGGCAAAAAAAGATTAATTAAGATTGACTGGCTAGTTACCAGCCGCGCTAACCCCGAACGGGATTGGAATTGGTATTCGCAACAGGACGCTGGGGGTGGTGCATTGGGTGCGGTGGCTTCCCATGCTTTTGACTATATTAACTGGCTATTTGGCTCTGTATCTCGACTCTGCGGTTATCTTAACTGTGCTATTCCCCAACGCCCCGATCATAACGACGGTGGCATAATGAAGCCTGTGGATGCAGATGATACTTGCTTAATTATGATGGAGTTGGCAGACGGTACTCCAATACAGCTATCGATTAGTTCTGTTACCTATAGCGGTAGAGGGCATTGGGTAGAAATATATGGCGAAGAAGGAACATTGGTTTTAGGCAGTAGTAACTTGAAAGATTATGTTCATGGGTTTGAATTATTGGCTGCCCCCGCTGAAAAATCTTTAAAAAAGGTTTCCATACCTAAAAAATATGATTTTTCTCAGGTATTTACTGACGGTAGATTAGCCCCGTTTATTCGAGTAGTCGATCGCTTTATCGCCTCAATCGATTCTGATAAATCTCTTGTTCCCTCTCTTAAAGAGGGGGTTTACTCACAATTATTGATGGATTTAACCCATCAGTCTCATCAACAAAAAACTTGGGTAAATGTACCTGACATTGAACAATTTATGGCTAATTAAATATTGAAGATAATGTTAAGAAACCCTAACATTTAATAATTGGCAAAAATTAGTAAAAAGAATATCATTAGATTTAAGATCGGTAAAAACACTTAATAATATCAAATTGACAAAAGCCAATTCAGTTACTTATTTAACCATTTACAAAATATTGTACTTGGAGTGAATAATTGCGAATTCATTTTGCTCAAATTCACTATTAAGCTACCGATCGCTATTAAATTAGATTTCATTACCGATTGAAGTATCGCTTATGATATCCACAGCATCGACTAAACGCTATTCTTTTGTTGAAATTCGTGAAGAAGCGATCTATCTGGTTCAAATTGGCGAGATCGCTTTGGATCGACCTCTACGAATTTTATTTGAATATTTACCTGCTAAACAGTGGAATGTAATTGAATGTGAACTGGAGAGGCATGACTATTTATTGCGCGATCGCATTATTGATCTGGTTGGAAAAATAAGTTGGGAAAGCGACTAAACACGTCTTCGTTTTTTGTTGTAATTAATTAGTGAATCAAATAGATTGGCAAAAGTTAGCTGCTTTATATCGCGATAAACATCAAGACAAACGATTAAAAGAAAGTAAAAAAAGTTATCAAAGTAGTAATTTAGGAATTCCTGTTTTTCCTGATAACTTAAGCCTGAGAAAATACCAGCATCAGGTAGTAGCTAACTGGCTAGAAAATAAAGGTAGGGGAACATTAAAAATGGCAACAGGCAGTGGTAAAACTATCATTGCTTTGGCGATCGCCGTAGAACTATATCAGCAGATAGGACTACAGATCTTATTAATAGTTTGTCCCTATCGGCACTTAGTAACTCAGTGGTCGAGAGAATGTCAGAAGTTTAATCTCTTGCCGATTATTGCGATGACGCGGGCGGACAATTGGCAAGGGAAACTTTCTAACCAGCTTTATAATTTACAAAACTCAGCTCAATCTTTTCTGACAATTATTACTACTAACTCGACTTTAATTAGTCAAGGTTTTCAATCGCAGCTAAAATACTTTCCTGCCAAAACTTTAATAGTTGGAGATGAAGCACATAACTTAGGTTCAAGTCGCCTAGAATCAAGCTTACCCCGTAATATTGGTCTACGTTTAGCTCTTTCGGCAACTCCAGAAAGACAATACGATGAATTAGGCACAGAAGCCTTACTTAACTATTTCGGTTCAATAATTCAGCCAGAGTTTACTTTAGCCGATGCTATCAAACAAGGAGCATTAGTTAACTATTTATACTATCCAGTATTTGTCGAATTAACCGCATCGGAATCTTGGGAATATGCTCAACTTACTAAACGTATCGGCTGGACTTTAAACAAAAATCCTAGCTTTTTAGGTAATGATACATTAACCTCATTATTGACCAAGCGATCGCGGTTAATTGCCACCGCAGCCAATAAGTTAACTTGTCTTAAAGAATTAATGACATCAAGGCTAAATACTAGCCACACACTTTTCTATTGCGGTGATGGAAATTTAGATGCTGAAACACGGCAAATCGATGCTGTCACCCACCTATTAGGTAAAGAATTAGGCTACCGTGTCAATACCTATACTACCGATACATCTTTAGAAGAACGAGAACGTCTACGCCGTCAATTTGAACTAGGCGAGTTACAAGGGTTAGTGGCAATACGTTGTTTAGACGAAGGAATAGATATCCCTGCCATCAAAACCGCGATCATCCTCGCCAGCAGCAGTAATCCTCGTCAATTCATTCAACGTCGCGGTAGAATTTTGCGTCCCCATCCTGGCAAAAGTCAAGCAACCTTGTTTGACACTATTGTTATTCCTCCCAGTTTAGAACGAGATACTTGGGAAGTAGAAAGAAATTTATTACGTAAGGAATTACTCAGATTTCTCACCTTTGCCGAATTAGCTGACAATGCAGATGAGGCTACCAAGCAATTACTTCAACTGCAAGAACGATATGAGCTTTGATTTTGAAGTTTGAAGTTCTGCACTATGTTTATTTGTCTGTAGATGTTACAAAAATAAGATAACAGTGAACGTGTATATATTTGAGCGTTAGGCAAAAATGATTAGTAGTAATGAACTGGATTGGTTGGCAGTGTGTGGTTATTTAGGCATAACTGTGTTTGTAATGTGGCGTATTTTTATGACGGAATAGATATGGAATAGACGAGACAACTAAAACCACGTTGGAAAATATTAATTAGCTTGAGATGATTGCTGATAGCTACTAATTATTCATTACTTATTACTCACTATCTTGGGTTTTGAGCTACTTGCATCTACTCTTCTCAACTTCTTTGCAAAAAATAGAAAGTGAAGTAACCTAAATTGTGAATTAAATATGGTTGTAAACTAGATTTTTTAGTAAAAACTAATATATGAAACGGATTTTTATTACTGGCGCGAGTGGTTGTATTGGTCACTACATGACAGAGACATTAATTCAAAATACCAATCATGAACTATATTTGCTAGTAAGAAATCCAGATAAGCTTCAGTTTGATTACCAGGCTCGTTCAGGAATTCATCTTTTAGTTGGGGATATATCTCATATTGAAAAATACAGTGATTTACTCTTAAAAGATATTAATGTGGCGATCTTGGCAGCAACAGCTTGGGGAGGCAGAGACGAAACCTACGATATTAATGTAGTTAAAACCTTGGCGTTAATCAATCTGCTCAATCCTCAAATTTGTGAACGAGTTATTTATTTTTCCACCGCTAGTATTTTAGACCGCAATAATCAATTATTGTTACCCGCAAGTCAGTTTGGTCATGACTACATTCGTACTAAGTATCAGTGCTTTTCCCAACTTTCTCAACAGACAATCGCCGATAAAATTATCGCCGTCTTTCCGACTTTAGTTTTTGGGGGCGAAAAAAATAAACCTTATTCTCATTTAAGTGCTGGAATCAGCGACGTAACTAAATGGATCGGCTTAATTCGCTGGTTTAGCCTCGATGGTAGTTTCCACTTTATCCACGCTAAAGATATTGCCGAAGTAATTCGCTATTTAGTAGAAAATCCTGACTTTTCCCCCACACCAAAAGAAAGCGCAGCAGTAGACTGTCTAGTATTAGGTAACCCAGCAATTTCCGTAGATCGAGCGATCGCCGAAATAACTAGCTATTTTAATCAAAAGGTTTATCTAAGTATTCCGCTTTATGTTTGGCTAACTAACATCTTCATTAAAATCTTTCGGATTCAAATGGATTCTTGGAGTCGCTTCTCTCTCAATTACCGCCATTTTATCTACAGCAACCCCGTTACTCCTGCTAGCTTTGGCATGGAGAATTACTGTTCCACCGTTAAAGATTTAATGAAAGCTTCAGGCATGTAAATTAGACATCTGCCCATTTACGGAGTAGGTTAGCAATACTTTTAGAAATCAGATCGAACTCTGGGACTTTTCCCGATTTAGCGAAGATTGCACGACGGGCGGTTTCCAAATCAAACAGAATTTCGCGATCGCTAGCATTACGTATTATACTTTGCACCCAACCTACCACAACTAATCTAGTTCCCTGTGTCACAGGATTTACACGATGCAGAGTAGTCGAAGGATAAACAATCGCCGAACCCGCCTCTAATTTATAGCTTTGTTCTGACTGTACTCCCTCAATAACTAATTCTCCGCCTTCATAATCTTGAGGTGAATTGAGGAAAAGGGTAAAAGAAATATCAGAACGATATAAACCAGAACTTCCTCCCATTAGCGCATTATCAACATGGGTATCATAAGACATTCCCACATCATATCGGCTGAATAGTAATGAATGAATTAGCTTAGGGCGAATCGCTGACTCAAATAGAGCATTTTTATTAATTGCGGTGCGAACCTTGGTTTTTAACTCCTTCTGAGATGTTCCTGCTTTTAACTGCTGATTGTTCTTAACTAACTTAGCGTGCCATCCTGCTGTAAGTTTGCCATCAATAAATTCGGCTTGTGACAAAACTTGCTTAATTTCTGCCACCTCGTCAGGGGAAAGTATTTGGTCGATGGAAAAAATCATATTGCGCTGTGTATGAAATAAATATTTAATACTAACTGTTAAATATTGGCTTCGATGATTTCGACTGCTTTGCTTACGCCTCCTGCCTGTTCAATTTCAGCTTTTAGCTTTAAAGCATTTTGACGGTATTCGGGTTGAGATAAAACCTGTTGGATAGCTGTCTTGAGAGTGTCTACGGTGCAATTGTTGAGGTCAATTACCTCTCCTGTTTTTGTCCAAGCTATGCGTGCAGCTACGGCTGGCTGATCGTTGGTTATCGGAATAGCTATCATTGGCACACCGTTACTTAAAGATTCTAGGGTAGTGTTCATTCCAGCATGTGTAATACATAAACTAGCGCGCTGAAGTAAAGCTAGTTGCGGTGCTGCTTTAACCACAATCGGTGAACCAGGAACATAGCCTAATTCATCTGGTTCAGTTGCGCCTCCTAAGGAAATAACCAACTGAATGTCTAAACCTAAACAAGCATAGGCAATTTGAATAAAAACCCAAAGTATCTTGTTTTGAACTGTACCTAGTGAAGCGTAAACCAAAGGTTTATCAGTCAACTTTTCCCAAGGAAAAGGTATCTCGGCACGAGCAATGTCATTAACTAATGGTCCTACAAAGTAAAAATAGTCAGGTAAATTCTGGCGAGGAAATTCAAATGATGGTGGTTGCTGGCTAATAATAGCTCTTTTTGACCAGATCTCGAGCTCATCCTGACTAGATAAAGCTTTCAAAACCCATTTTTCTCGATACTGATTAACTATTAGCTGGATTGGTATACCTGCCAGTTTGAGCAAATTAGTACCAACCTGGTTACGGAGTTGTCCTAGCCATGAAGAATCGTAATTCCAGCCTGTCAGAGAAGGAGGAACAGTGGATTCAGAATTTAGCAATAAAGCATTGCAGATAGTTATAAAAGGTAGGTTGAGATATTCAGCAATTGTCGAACCTTCAAACGAAGCTTGATCGATTAATAAAACTTCAACACCTGTTCGTTTACAGGCTGGCGGAACTTCTTGTAAAATTACTTCTGTTCCCTGACGAAATAGATCGATAGTGTAAAGCAGCGCCAGGATGCCATCTAACTTACCTAAACGATCTTGCGATCGCCTACCACTACCTAAGGGAAACTTGGCTGCACCAATAGGATAAAAATCCAACTTAGCAGCGATCGCATAAGATTCAATATCAGGTAGCCCAAACAAGGTAACTTGATGTCCTCGCTGTTGCAGTTCATAACCCAAAGCACTCATGGGGTTGAGATGTCCTGTACCTGGAGGACAAAGGATACCAAATTTCATAAGTCAAGAGTCAAATAGAGATAACTAGTTAAATTATCTCCTATGCACCTCTATTTGAACTTTTACTGCTTATTACCTACTTACTGAACTCAATCTGAGAAACCAAACCATAAACTTCTGAAGGGTCTTTTACAGGGGCTGGTGGTGGTTCAATAGATGGCCAGACTGTTTTTAATTCAGCCATGCTGTCGGTAATAGTTTGATGTCCTTCGGGATCTGTTTGACTCTTTTGCTCGGCAATTGTTTGATACAGCTCATCGGCGTAAAGGACAAAACCTCTAGAATCCTGATATTCAACTACTTCCACAAATTGGTTATTGGCGATCGCTGCTTCATATTCTGTCGCAGCAGTTTTGAGCATTTCTACAATTACATCTATCGTGAATTCTGGTGAGTTGCGTTGTGATTCAGGAATAGCTGCGATCGCTCGATCGATCGAGGCTATGGACTCATCGAATAAAGTTTGCATTTCTGGAGAATCTGGTGCAGATTGTGCCAAATCGTGTAGCTGATTTAGAGTTGGCTTAAAATCTTCTACTCCTTTTTCTGGTAGCACTGGTTCAATACCACTATAAAGTTCCTCGACGGGATGTCCAATATGAGGTTCTGCTTGTTCGTAATTTTTTAGCTCAATCAGTTCTTGTGCAGCAATTAAATGACCTTTCATTAAGCCTAAAGTAGTCATGTAGTCTACATCAGGGTTGCTAGTGGAAGTGCCAGCTTCACCACCTTCACCACCTTCACCGCCTTCACCGCCTTCGCCACCTTCCCCGCCTTCAGCCCCCTGAGTCAGTAACAGAGAGTCAAAAGTAGGATTATCGACCATTTCATCTGCTTCGTAAGCATTAGAAGGTAGAGTTTGAGTTCCTATAGCAGTTGCTAAACTTAGAGCTAAAAATAATTCTGTAGTTTTAATTCGAGTAGACATGAAATCTTTATTAATATTTATACTTAATTTGTTCTGAAGTAGTACTTTACTTGTGTTGAGAATTAAAGTCAATAATGTTAAAGATCGATAATTTTTATTTGAGATCAACCCAAATTATGCTTATGCTTCTTCGGGAATTACATCGAAATATCCCATGCAGCCGTGTTCGGCAATATAGTCTTGATGGGGATGAAACATATATTTACCTGGATATTTATAGGCAAATTCTAAAATATGGCGTTCGGCAGTTCCTATAGTAATTACATCGCTTTCCTCATTAGGTTCCAGGCTACGACCAGTACGATATACCTGGAACATATTGGCATGAATATGAAAAGTAACGGCGGGATCGAACTCAATCATATTGAGTATATAGAGTCGGATTAATTGATTTTGATAAATTGGAATTGGATAATCACGATAATAGTTAGGGATACCATTAAAAGCATACAGTTCATTAACATCGTCACTATCTAGGTCGTAAGCGCCCATCACCATCACCATTTCATCTGCATCAGGACGACCTTCAGGGGGATCGACAATGAACAAGCCATATAGTCCCTTGCCTACATGACGGGTTACAGGCGCAACATGACAATGATAAGGATGAACGCCATAGGGTTCGGCATCAAACTCATAGACAGTTGTTTGATCTCGACGTATCGATACCATTCCGTCCATCTCGACAGGATGCGTACCGTGGAAGTGCAGACTATGAGAATGTCCGTCTTGATTATGAAAGATAATCCGCACGCGATCGCCTTCGGTGGCTCTTAGGGTTGGGGCGGGGACGCGATCGTTCAAATTCCAGCTAATAAAAGTAATCGCGCTATTTAGCTGTATAGGTGTACTATGAGCATACACTTCAAACTCCCTTACGGTCTGCCCGTTTTCTTCTTTGAGAGTACCGTAGTCAAAATCTCTTAGAACTAACATGGGATTGAAGCTTAAATCAAGATAATCGCCTGTTTTTGGTAGGGGAGGAATTTTAACCGAGTTAGCAGCCTGAGCTTTGCCAGTATTGAACTTGAGTGCAGCAGCAGAAATACCGCCCGCCAGTAATCCCCATTGGATAAACTGACGGCGAGTCTTAAATCGATCTAAGTGAAATAGGTCTGACATTTAAACTAAAAAGATTTAGGAGATGAGCAATCATATTTACAATCTAAATAAAATAATTGCATATTATTACCAATAATCAATTGATTAATTTCTTAAGAAGCAACAATATGTTGGAAAATGATTATCTTTTCAGTTTCTCATCCTGCATTTAAAGCTGCCTTATCCTTTTGGAGATTTACGTATATTTTCTATTAGACTAATTACTATATTGAGAGTAAATTAGATTCGATTCAGGCAAAGCGTTACTAGTTTCTTGGAGCGATAAATCACAGTGGGTTTTCTAAATCGTTTTAATCTTTCGCGGGACATGGGAATAGATCTAGGTACTGCTAATACTTTGGTATACATATCTGGTAAAGGAATTGTCTTGGAAGAACCTTCTGTAGTGGCGATTGACCGTAAAACAGAAACTCCAAGAGCATTTGGTAAAGAAGCAAAATTATTATTAGGGCGCGCTCCCGAAAATATTGAAGCTTTACGTCCACTCAAAAACGGTGTAATTGCCGACTTTGACGCGACAGAAGCAATGATCCATGAATTTGTTAAACGGGCTTTTGAAGGCAACCCTTTGGTTCATCCTCGCATGGTAATTGGTATTCCTAGCGGGGTAACCAAATTAGAGCGTCGGGCAGTAATTGAAGCGGCTTCTAATGCAGGAGCGAGGGAAGTAGACTTGATTGAAGAACCTTTGGCAGCAGCCATTGGTGCGGGTTTACCGATTAGTGAGCCGACAGGCAACATGATTGTGGATATTGGCGGAGGTACAACAGAAGTCGCTGTAATTAGTTCTCAGGGTAAAGTAATCAGCGAATCAATTCGGATTGCCGGGGATGAATTAACCGAAGCGATCGCTAATCATATCAAAAAGGAGCATAAGCTGGCGATTGGCGAAAATACTGCTGAAAATATTAAATTCAATCTGGGTTCGGCTTATCCAGTTGATGATAATGAGCGCACCACGGAAGTAAGAGGTTTGCATTTGCTATCAGGATTACCTGGCACTATTGAAATTAGTGAAACGGAAATTCGTGCTTGTCTTCAAGAATCGGTCAGAAACATTATTGACACTATTAAGCGTACCCTAGAGCAAACTCCCCCAGACTTGGCTGCGGATATTATTGACCGTGGCATTATGTTAGCAGGAGGTGGCGCAATGTTACGCGGGCTAGATGTTTTGATCGCTCATGAAACAGGTATTGTTACTCATATTGCTGCTGAACCTTTAAAATGTGTAGTTTTGGGTACAGGAAGAGTATTAGAAGATAAAACCTTGGATCGAGTGTTTAGCGATCGCTCTATATTAACTTAAATAAGACGTACAAAATGAGTCGTTGGTGGGATAGATATGGTTTTCGCACAATACTGATCGTCGTCGCATTGATTATAGCTTTGTGGGTCAAACAAACCCAAGCTGCATTTTTATCGGAAGCTTATTATTTGGTCATTAGTCCGTTTCAGTCTCAAAAACAGCTAGCTTTAGAGGATCGGCTCACTAATGCGCGAATTTTAGAGCTTGAGCAGCGTGTCACCGAATTAGATCGCCAGAATCAGCAGTTGAAGCAAGTATTAAATTATGCCGAAGCTCAAACAGTTGAAACGATTGCTACGCCTATAATTAAACGTAGTCGCGATCGCTGGTGGAATCGAGTTACTTTGGGCAAAGGTAGCCAAGACGGAATTAAACCAGGCTACATTGTCATGGGCATTGGGGGTTTGGTTGGGCGAGTTACTCACGTCACGTCTCACACTAGCAGGGTATTATTGATTAGCGATAATACTAGCCGAGTCGGGGCAATTTTGAGTCGTAACCGTCAGCTAGGATATATTAAGGGTGAAGGTTCATCAACGGTAGTAATGCATTTTTTTGAGCAGGTGGCAGATATCAAGCCAGGCGATCGAGTTTCTACGTCCAGTCTTAGTAAGCTATATCCTGCTGGGTTACCCATTGGCAAAGTTAAATCTACCCAGCAAAAGAAAGATACCGCTTTAGAAATAGAAGTTGAGTTGACTGCGCCGATTGATATTTTGGAATGGGTTGTAGTGCAGTCTTTTGAACCAAGGTTAAATCGGTAGGCGAGAGAAAAGCGATCGAAACTAGTACCACGTCTAGGCTAAAATGCTGGGTTGATTCCCCCAAACTTGGGGGTTAGGGGGCTGAAAATAATTTTCAATATCAGTAAAAAGTTTAAATAATGCCACGTAAAAATCAGACATCTATTGATATTTTAAAAGTATTTAATATCTTATTTATTTTGGCTTCTGTGGTTGTATGTTCAATTTTAATGTTGGTTAATATTCCTGGCATGGAATTGTTAGAAACTAATCCTAATTGGCTATTAATTTGGGTAGTTGCTTGGAGTATTAAACGGACTATTTGGCAAGGCGCGATCGCTGGATTAATGATCGGCTGGATTTATGATGGTATAACTGTTAGCTCTCCTTCTCATGCACTTAGTTTTGTTTTAGTAGGGGTATTTACCTCCAGTTTACAAAAGCAAAAATATATTGGAGAGGATTTTATTTCAGTGGCTTTTGTCGTCTTTTTTATGACCATTTTTGCGGAAACGATTTTTGCTTGGCAATATGCTAAATATTATCTGTTTAGTATCTCTGAAAATATGCAAAAATATGAAGAAACAATAGTTATTTCTGCAATTATTACTAGTCTTTGGAGTCCCGCTTTTTATTATCCTTTTAATCTGTGGAATGAAAAAGTAAAATTGCAGACTAAGGTTATTAAAGAATAGCTAATGATTAATTTTTAAGTTTGGCTACACGTTCTTTATTTATTGGCTAAAAGCTATTAGTTATTAGCTTTTAACTTAAAATATTCTATCCGAAGATTTAGTATAATGCACGGGTATTTATCTGATCAACATGGTGCTAAATAATTCTGTAACCATCATCGAGCAAGTAATCGCTAAGTTACGTCAATTAGTTCAATTAGAGGTACAACAAACTTGGCGTGACATCACTCTTTTGAGCATAATTAATCTCAGCAGTAATTTAGCTAGAATTAATCTTCAAGAATGCCAGACTGCATCGGTAAATAACCAGGGCTATATTGTATTTCCTCAAGGAGGTCAAACAAAGTGGTTGGCACAGAAGATTACAATTCCCCAAACTTTAAATGATTATCCTTTATCAGGACTAAATTTACGTTTAGTCTTAACTTGGTGGGCGCAATCTGCTCAAATATTTATTAACGGGAAGTTGGTACAGCAGGGCGACTTATTTGACTCCTCAGCGCGGGTACTTATTACGGATTATGCCCAACCAGGACAAGAATATCTGGTTACTATACGCCTTGTTAGTCCTAATCATGACATTGGGGCGTTGATGCGATCGCACTTAATTTACGAAAAGTCACATTTTACTCAAATCGATCCTGGCTTGGTAGCTGACGAGCTTTCTGTCCTATTTAAATATATCTGTCAGTTTGAACCCCAACACCTGGACGTATTGGCAGCAGAATTAAATAAGTTTAATTGGCGCAATCTGGAAAATGCTAACAGGTTCGCATACGATTTGGCACAATTGCGATCGAGCCTGTTACCCCTAGCCAAAAATATTAAACAGCGTTGCTTTAACTTACTCGGTCATGCTCATTTAGATATGGCTTGGCTATGGACAACTGATGAAACTTATGAGGTAGCCGAACGTACTTTTAAATCTGTTCTTAACTTACAACAGGATTTTCCTCAGCTCACTTTTGGTCACACAAGTCCAGCACTATATCAGTGGATTGAAAATAATCGTCCTGAATTATTTAACCAGATCCAGAATGCAGTCGGGTTAGATAAGTGGGAAATACTCGGCGGTATGTGGATTGAACCTGAAACTAACTTAGTTAGCGGTGAATCGTTAATTAGGCAGTTGCTTTACGGACAAGAATACTATCAGTCAAAGTTTGAGCGTATTTGTCAGGTTGCTTGGCTACCCGATAGCTTTGGCTTTACCTGGCAACTTCCTCAGATTATGCAGGAGTGTGGGATTGAATATTTTGTCACGGGAAAGCTGCATTGGAATGATACAACCAAGTTTCCTTGGGGCTGTTTTTGGTGGGAATCACCCGATGGTACGCGCTTGCTTACGGTGATGTCTCCCCCCAACGTGACTGGAGTGATGGATACTAACCCGATTACCATGACTAACTATGCAGTCGATTGGGAAATCCAAACAGGCTTGCAGAATATTTTTTGGTTACCAGGAGTAGGCGATCATGGTGGTGGACCGACTAGAGATATGTTAGAAGTTGCTGCTAAATGGCATAACTCGCCGTTTTTCCCCGAAATTAAATTTTCTACCGCTATTGATTACCTAGAAAAGATATCTAGTTGTAATAAGCATCAGGTAAATAATGCCCAGCCTTCATTTCCTGTCTGGCAAGACGAACTATATCTGGAATTGCATCGCGGTTGCTACACCAACCATGGAGAACAAAAAAAGTATAACCGCTATAGTGAAAGACTGCTTTATCAGGCGGAGTTGTGGTCAAGTCTCGCAACCCTGCTTTGTGGGGACAGGCTTGATAGCCAGCCACTATTTTCCAATATAAATACAATAATCGAAACAGCAGGTTTTTGTCAAGGGGGTCATCAACAGCTAATCGATGTTGCCTGGAAAAAAGTTTTATTTAATCAGTTTCACGATATTCTGCCTGGGACATCTATCCCCGAAGTATTCACCGAAGCCAATCAGGAGTGGTCAACAGCGATCGCCATAGGAGAGAATATCTTACAAAATGCTTTAAAAGCGATCGCTTTAAATATTCAGTTGCCTGAACCGCCTCAACCCGATGCGAAACCTCTAGTGGTATTTAATTCGTTGAATTGGTCGCGATCGGCAATAGTTACTATTGAAGCTACGGAATTTGCCCTGCAAAATTCAACCTTCTGGCTCTGCGAGCATACAGGGAACAAAATACCTTTAGAGGGTAATCAAGAAGAAAATAAATTGAATTTTTGGGCTGCTAATATTCCAGCGGTAGGCTATCGTTTGTATTGGTTGTGTCAGCAGGAAATAAGCTCAAAGAAACCCAGAATTATCAGTGATTTTTCGCCAAATTATCAATTAGAAAATCAGTATTTAAAAGTAGTTGTTAATCCCCAGACTGGTGATTTAGATAGTATATTGGACAAAATAAATAATCGAGAGATCCTCAACAAACCAGGAAATAAACTACAGGCTTTTAAAGATAAAGGGCAATATTGGGATGCTTGGAATATCGATCCCGATTATGAACAAAAGCAATTACCAGGAACAAAATTAGCGTCAATTGAACGGCAAGACACGGGGTTAACAAAAAGTATTAGAGTTATCAAAAAACTAAATAAATCTCAATTTACTCAAGACTATATTTTAGAATTAAATTCACCTCTTTTAAAGATAGCTAACATCGTAGATTGGCAAGAAACTCAGGTAATGGTTAAGGTAGAGTTTCCCTTGAATGTATCTAGTGACATTGTTACCTACGAAATTCCCTGTGGAGCGATCGCACGAACTACCGCGCCTAAAACAGAAGCAGAACGAGCCAAATGGGAAGTACCCGCCTTAAATTGGGCAGATTTAACCGCTGACGATGGCAAATATGGCGTTAGTCTACTTAATGATTGCAAGTATGGTTACGATGCCAAACCAGAGCGATTACGCCTAACTTTATTACGTTCGTCCCAATGGCCAGATCCCCAAAGTGACAAGGGAGTCCATCGCTTTACCTATGCTATTTATCCTCATCAACATAGCTGGAAAGAAGCAAAAACGGTGCAGAAAGGTTATGAGCTAAACACACCCTTGCTAACAGTATTGCTCGATCGCGATCGACAAAATCAACCAGGATTTAATCAATTATCACCAACAGGTGAGCTATTAAACTTATCGGCCGATAATTTAGTTCTCATGGCATTGAAGCTATCTTCTACCCAACAACTTATTATGCGTTGCTATGAAGCCCACGGAGAAGCTGCAATCTTACAGCTTAAAAGTGATTTAAATTTTGAGTTAGACAGCTCGATTAACTGCCTAGAGAAAGAAAAACCAAAAACCGAACTAATCAATGAAATCAAACCTCACAAAATCGTGACTTTTAAACTAAAAGAAAATTTAGAGATGTAGACTGTTGGCTTTAATTGGCTGTTCTTCTTATTAATAGGTAAGTTTATCATTCGTTATGCTTAAAGATAGCTAAAGCTCAGTAGCGAATTTAGTCAGAGGAGAGAAAATAAAAATTGACAATTAACTATTAGCAATTTTAAATAGATAGTTTGAAAAGTAAAAATACTGAGAATAATCGGTGTTTTTACTGAATATTTTTTATTGAATGCTATGTTATTTTGATGCTGTCAGAAAATAATCCGTTTATTTACCCAAATTCGCGGGTTTATACCCAAATGGGTGCAAGCGGCATTATCTCTGAAGGCTAATTAAATAAGCTATAGGCCAAGAGCTAAAAGCTTTTGTAAAAACTCTTTATAAAAAAGCTTCATGGATGTTATTGCGACAACAATCCCCGATGTTTTAATTATTCAACCCAAAGTATTTGGTGATGAGCGTGGCTTTTTTCTAGAAAGCTTTAACGAAAAAACCTTGAAAGAGAAAGCAGGAATTACGGCTAAGTTTGTCCAAGACAATCATTCTCGTTCTGCCAAAAATGTTTTACGAGGTTTGCATTATCAAATTAAACAGACTCAAGGAAAGCTAGTTCGAGTAGTATCAGGGGAAGTATATGATGTAGCGTTGGATATCCGCAAAAGTTCTCCGACTTTTGGACAGTGGACAGGCTGCTTTTTGAGCGAAGCCAATCATCGACAGTTTTGGGTTCCCCCTGGGTTTGCTCATGGCTTTGTCGTTTTATCTGAGACTGCCGACTTTTTATACAAGACAACTGATTATTACGCACCAGAGTACGAACGTTCGATTTTGTGGAACGATCCCCAACTAAATATAGACTGGAAAATAACAGACAAGCCAGTTTTATCTGCCAAAGACCAAGCTGGAGTACCTTTAGAAGAGGCTGAGGTGTTTGTATGAATAGAATATTACTTACAGGAATCACAGGACAGGTAGGACAAGAATTACAGCAGACTCTAACTGCCGTAGGAGAAGTAATCGGTCTTGGTCGTCAAGAGCTAAACTTGAGCCAGCCTGAACAAATTCGACAGCAAATTGCCGAGATTAAGCCAGATGTGATTGTTAATGCGGCTGCCTATACCGCTGTAGATCGCTCAGAAACCGAGTCTGACAAGGCAATGGCCATTAATGCCACTGCGCCCAAAGCGATCGCCCAAGCTGCTCAAGATCTAGGTGCAGTCGTACTGCATATTTCAACCGACTATGTTTTTAACGGTCAAAATCATACTCCTTATTTAGAAACAGACCAAACCGATCCTTTAGGGGTATACGGTAAATCTAAACTACTGGGAGAAATAGGTGTCCAGGAAAATTGCGATCGCCACATTATTCTTCGCACTGCTTGGGTATATGGTGCAAGGGGACACGGCAACTTTGTCAAAACCATGCTGAAATTGGGTGCAGCCAGATCGCAATTAAACATAGTCGCCGATCAGATTGGTAGTCCCACTTGGTCTTATGATATTGCCCAGGTAATTACCCAGCTACTATCAAGATCTTTGACAGATTCTAGTATTAAAGGTACTTATCACTTTACTAATAGTGGTGTTGCCAGTTGGTATGACCTAGCGGTAGCTACTTTCGCTGAAGCAAAACAACTGGGCTTTCCGCTCAAGATTGACCAAGTTTTTCCCATCACTACCGAGGAGTTTCCGACACCTACTCAACGTCCTGCCTATTCAGTCTTGTCCAAAGGCAAAATCACCGCAGCACTAGGAGGAATTTATCCCCCCTATTGGCGTGACTCTTTAAGAAAAATGCTTAGCCAATGGTATTCCATTTCCATCGAGGAGGAAGCGAAACAACTAGTCGCTACCCATAAAGTTTGATGTCAACCAAGTCAATCAACATAAAAATGAAAGCAATTATTCTGTCTGGTGGTAAAGGTACGAGATTGCGTCCCCTAACTTATACAGGCGCGAAACAGCTAGTCCCTGTCGCCAACAAGCCCATCCTGTGGTACGGGATTGAATCCATTGTGGCTGCGGGTATTACAGAAATTGGCATTATTATCAGTCCCGAAACAGGAGGAGAAGTACAGTCAAAAACGGGTAATGGCGATCGCTTTGGGGCAAAAATTACCTATATTCGGCAAGATGAACCCTTGGGACTGGCTCATGCTGTCAAGGTAGCACAAGCATTTTTAGGAGATTCTCCTTTTGTCATGTACCTGGGAGACAACCTGGTGCAAAGTGAGCTTGACCTGTTTATCGATAAGTTCAAATCAAAACACTTAGATGCTTTAACTCTTCTTTGCCCAGTAGAAAATCCCAGCGCCTTTGGGGTAGCCAAGGTAGACGAGACAGGGAAGGTGTTGCAGCTAATCGAAAAGCCCCAAAATCCTCCTTCCAATTTAGCCCTAGTGGGAGTTTATTTATTCTCGCCAGCAATTCATCAGGCGATCGCTAATATCCAGCCATCTCCTAGAGGGGAACTAGAAATTACCGATGCGATCCAGTACCTGATTGACCAGCAGCAGAGTGTAGCGTCTTTTAGACTACAGGGATGGTGGTTAGATACAGGGAAAAAAGACGATCTTTTAGCAGCAAATCAGATTATTTTAGATACCTGCTTAGAATCTACCCATGAGGGAACTATAGATGAGCAA